>PLWR01000653.1 GCA_003165615.1 Acidobacteriota bacterium
AGTACCGCCTTCTCGCCATCGCGCCGGAAAGGGCAGACGTTTGGCGCGTCTTCCACAAACAAGGGCAGAGGTCCTTTGTTGATCCATTCCAGCATTCTCTTGAGAACTGCCTGCCGTTTCCAGCCCCGGAAGTCCAACATATACAGGTCACCGCGCGAGCCGTTTTGAGGAATAAGCCCGACGCGCCCTCCGGAAGCATTCTCGAATAACGTCATCCCGGGTACAGAAAAGCTTCGGGCCGGGCCGAACATCTCACTGACGACAATGGCCTCTGCGACGGGATCCAGACGGTACTTGTAAGCTTCGGCGCTAGTCTCATCCCGGTTCAGGAATTTCCCCGCAAAATGCCCATTGGTCATTTCTTCGTAATTGGCTCCCTCCACAGGCTCACAACTCTTTACCCCGATTTCCTGCCCGAACCCGCGTTTAACGAGAAGAGTCACGGCGTCGCCGTCCATCAGGACTTTCCCGTTCAGAACTTTTCGAATTTCCTCCTCGCTACGTTCCTCCAGGTAGGATCGGCTGGCCAGCTTCACTTCATCGGGGTGAAAGGTTGTTGCAAAACCGAGAAGGTCCATGACTCCTTCCCAACACTCAGGCGCCGGCAAGTCAATCATCCGATTCCCATTCACCTTCCGATGCATCGGGAAACGGCCATCCCACAAAATCTGCAAGCCGCGCTCCTTCCCGCATTCCGCCGCCCAAGTGGCAACGCCACTGAAATAACCCACAGAATTTCGCAGCATGCCGTCAATGGCCGTATCGTAATCAAACCTCGTCTCATCAAAACTGTGGATATCCAGGGTGACATCCGGAGAAGCCAATAGCATACTCAGGGCGATTTGTAAGCGAGTCAGCCGAACCGATTTGGAGAACCGCGTAAACGGATAATTCTCCAATTCCGGCGTGAAGCGCATCTTGCTGCCCAGCAGCAGTTGTAACTTCCTCATCGTCCCGAGGTTGCGCGCCACGTCCCGGTAAGTGTCCTCCGAATATGAGCCAATGCTGGGTCGAAGAACGGGTTGGTGGCCACTCACGGACATAGCGTCAACCATGTCAAGCCAGCGTCGGCCCTCGGCAGCATGAACGTCGGGATTCGAACACATCAAGCCCATGTGGGTCATCGGTGACGATTCCTTCACGGCTTCGGCTACAATGCGCGCCGCCTCCAGGATGGAATCGCCACAAAGCTCCAACCATTGCGCACGCTCTTCGGTGGGCTGAGGCTCGGCAGTTAATATCCTTTCGACAAGTTTCTCTCGGGAGTAGTCTTTCCCTGTTCGCCGCGTCATCTCGGCAAGGTGCAATGGACAAAAGCAGCCCCAAGCCACGGGTCGATGGTTGTGATAGCGGAAGTCATCATCGAAGTAGAGGATTTCGGGCTCGAGCTGCGCGAACAGTCCGTAGAGCTTACCCACGTAGCTCTTCCACGTTGCGTCGAGAGGACAAGGGCAGGCATGACTCTCGGCCCCGTCGTCCCCCACCATGAACTGCCAGGAGAACCGCTGGCGCTCGTCGCGCCCTATATCCGCATGACCAATCGTCGTCCACATGTTGATACTGGTATGAAGGCCGGCGCTGCGCAACCGCTGAACGACCGGCCTTAACACCTCGACGCGAGCCCTCGCCTCCTCGATCGTCGGTAGATTCCATCCCATATCCCAATGGTTGCCACTAAATAGGATGACATGTCGAATATGATTCTGATGACAGTTGGCAATCAGGTCTTCGGCCTGCTGTTTCGCCGTCTCGGTCCGGATAAAATAACGCAGCATGTAATTCACCGCCGGCGAGTTCCCGGGCGCGTGCCTACTGGTTGGATGGCCGGACGGGTCCCCAAGAAGAGCAATCGTGGGGGTAATCAACGCGGACTGGCAAACCCCCCGGCGGGTCACAGTCATGATATATCCTCTTTTGACTTGCGCGAAATCCGAATGCCTTAGTCGTCTGATCTCAATACGTTCTCAACTGGAATTAGTTTCTTGGCTTCCTGGCGGCGGGGAGTATACACCCGTTTGCCTCCCGTCGGTGCCTCCGAGCACACCATTCAGTAGTGGTTCATTTTGCTGTAGCAGTTCTCTATGAGCGCCGGAAGTTATTGAATCGACAGTCGGCGGCCCTAGACCGCCGCTAGTGCGCCGGAGAGTGCACACGATCCGAGAGGTGGAAGTCCTCTCCGCGTTGACGTAACTGGTAATCAGCCGGCAACCGCGTCGTGGTGACACGGGGTGGGGAGCAGCAGGAGGTAAAGGGCCCGTCCGTAGGATAAGAAACTCGATAACACCCCACGGACCTCTCGCCAAGGGTGCAGAGGACTATTTTTCTCTTGACAAAACGAGCCGAGGGGTATAAGCTAGGAGTACGATGAAAGTCCGGCACAGCAGGGTCCGCACCACGAAAATCTCCCCCACCAGCCAATACGCTCGTAAAGTCAGCCCATAAAAAAAGATGTTAAAAATGAAGGTAGCTCTGGATAAGTTGATGAAAACACAGGGGCAAAAAGTGCTCTTGGTAAGTTGATGAAAACAGGCTAGTTATCGTGTTTTCCGGTTACGTTGATGAAAACAAGGTAGATACAGGAAATTCCAGGTTGTGAATTTGGAATGATGTAGCCCGCTGCACACGATGACCGGCCTTGCGAAGGAGCAGGGATGGGCAGGGCGGGATCCGGCGCGCTTGCGCATAACCGCAGCGTGGGCATTACCGCAGGCGCCGAGGCGACAGGAACCGACCACCGAATGCCCGCGTGACACGCGGGGAGATCCGCCCGTCCGGTTCGAAGGGAGGGGGAACGCCACTACGTTCTCCCTACCCCTATCTGAGACTCTTCAAAGCGTATGCGTAGATCCTCGCAGGCGAGTACAATGGCGGGGACCTTGAGGTCATCGCTTGAGATGAGTCTGTTTTCACAACCAGTAAAGGTAGTCCGCATTCTCGGTGCGCTGGGGATCACCGGTGGAATCACGTTATTCTACTACCGCATCTTCGCCGTCAATAACGTGACCGTGGCCCTTTCGTTTCTGCTGGCGGTGCTGGCGATTGCCACGCGTTGGGGACTGGTGGAAGCGCTGGTGGCTTCGGTTGCCGGCATGCTTTGCTTTAATTTCTTCTTTATCCCTCCCATCGGAACGTTCACAATTGCGGACCCCCAGAACTGGGTGGCTCTTTTTGCCTTCGTCGTTACGGCGGTCATCGCCAGCCATCTTTCCGCCAGTGCAAAAAGGCAGGCTCTGGAATCAACGCACCGCCAGCACGAGATGGAACAGCTTTACACCTTGAGCCGGAATTTGCTCCTCCTCGAAGTCCACGGCCACTTGGCCCAGGAGACCACTAATTTGATTGCTCGGGTATTTGAATTGGCGGGAGCGGCATTTTATGACCGCTCGAGCGACCGGATTCACCGGGCCGGCCCCCAGGACATTCCTGTGGACGACAGCAAACTGCGGGACAGTGCGTTGCAAGGCACGGTCTTTCACGATGCCACAACCAAGACCACGGTCATTCCCATCAGCCTGGGAGGCCAACCCATCGGGAGCTTGGGAATCCAGGGCTCGCACGTGTCGGAGACGGCACTCCACGCTATCGGCAACCTTACGGCCATCACCCTGGAACGCGCGCACGCTCAGGATGCCGCCACCCGGGCGGAAGCCGCGCGGCAGAGCGAGGAGTTGAAGTCCACCATGCTCGATGCCCTGGCGCACGAGTTCAAAACACCTCTCACTCCGATCAAGGCGGCAGTGACCTCCATGTTATCTGACAGCGACATGAGCCCGGCCCATCAGGAACTGCTGCGCATCGTTGACGAGGAGACGGACCGGCTGAACTCCATGCTTACCGAGGCCATTCAGATGTCGCGGATCGAAGCGGGCCAGCTCCAGTTGCACCGCAGCCCGCAATCTGTGCGCAAGATCGTCCAATCGCAGTTGGAGAAGCTGGGAGAAGGTTTGGAAGGCCGTAAAGTAACCGTAGAGGTTCCGGAAGATTTGCCCCGCGTAAGTGTCGACCCGGAATTTACGGGAATCGTGGTTTGGCAGTTGCTAAGTAATGCTCTGCGGTACACTCCGCCCGGCAGTCCCCTCACCGTTCGCGCCAGCGCGGGAGAAACGGAAGTTATAATCAGCGTTGAGGACTGCGGGCCGGGGGTTTCCGAAAGAGAACAAGAGAAAGTATTCGAAAAGTTTTTCCGAGGCAAGGATCAGCGGGAAAGGATACCGGGTACGGGCATGGGCCTTACCATTGCACGGGAAATCGTGCGCGCCCACCACGGCCGGATCTGGGTGGAGAGCGAGCCGGG
>PLWR01000368.1 GCA_003165615.1 Acidobacteriota bacterium
CTGCGGATCGGCATGATGGGCGTGTCGGCAAGAATGCGGTATCTACGGTATGACCGAAAACCCCAATAAAAGAGAAAGGCACCCAGTGCGAAAAGAAGGATTATGCCGAGAGAAGAATTCCCCCCCGACCTCGCGAGTACCGCCAGCAGCAACGCCATGGTTCAGACTCCTCTGGGAAGCCGAAATTGAAACGGTGCAACGACGCAGGCGGATTTTGAGGTAATTTCTTGGCGATGTCAAATCGGCGCCGTCTCTTAGGTAGCGTACGCAAGGTGTGCTGAAGGAGCAATATCTAGACAGCATTCACGCTTCCCGGCAGGGTGAGGCTTGGTCAGAAACTCACGGGCTGGGGGCCGAAGCGGTTTATGGTCCACAAAAGGAAAAGGCCCCGGCATAACCGAGGCCTTCCCTTACCGGCGGTGTGCATGCCGCTACTTGTTGTATCTTGCTTGGAGCTTTTCCACGATGCGATGCGCCTCATCGACGTGGGCAATGCTACGGCCTTGGAGGCCCTGGGATTGGGCATCGTCTTCCTCCATGGTTACGTCCATTTCTTCCATAGGCGTAAGGGTTATCCTTCCGCGAAGCCTATACCCCCACCGTCCACCATTAAGATGGGCGGACTTTCAGCCGCGGCGATCCCTACAACCTCTAGAAATAATCGGGGGCATTCCCGCTCTTCCACTTGATATTGCAGCCTATGCTGGGCTTTTGATTACTGGGGACTGCCTGTCCTGCCAAAACCGCATCCAGAGCCGCGCGGAGGTCGGCGCCAGTAACGGGGCGCCCGTTGCCAGGACGGCTGTCGTCAAACTGCCCCCGATACACGAGCAACTTATCGCGGTCGAATAAATAAGTATCGGGTGTGCAGGCGGCTCGATACACTTTGGCGATTTCCTGGGTCTCGTCGAACAGGTACGGGAAGGTATAGCCCACCTGCTTCACCTCTTCCGCCATTTTCTCCGGCCGGTCGTCCGGATTGGCCTGAGCATCGTTGGAGTTGATTCCGACAATTGCCACTCCACGTGACTGGTATTCCCTGGCCAGTTCGGCGAATTGCAACTGGATGTGTTTCACAAAAGGACAGTGATTGCACATGAAGACGACCAGAAGGGCGGGCGCGCTTTTGAAGTCGTCGAGCGACACCATTTTTCCCTGCGGGTCGGGAAGGCGAAAGTGTGGCGCCTTCGTTCCGAGCGCAAGCATTGTTGACGGGGTCTCAGGCATGGAATCCTCCATTCTCGAGTTAGATGATTTGCGAATAGCAGTATAACTCCGAGTTGCAGATTTGTGGGTGATGGGTCAGTTGGGCGTGTTTACCCGCGGGAACTACCGTCATATTGACCGATATTTGCCCCGCGGGCCTCGCCAAACATCTCCTACCCGAGGTTCCACGCTATCTCACTGGTAATACTAAACTTTAGTCCAAAACAATAAAACAATTACTTCTCTCAGATTGACGAAAATCAAGCGATTTGCTGCCAAAGGTCATCGACATGCACGTCTCCACAGGGTAGCGTCAAATCTCGCGTCGGGTTGCTGTAGGTTCTTGGACCTTCATGGGAGTTGGGAGTCGATGCTCAATTTCGGTATGAAAGAAGCAACGGGTATACGGCTCCCTCACCCACGAATCATCCGAGCAGGTTCATTTTGCCGATGACCAAATCAATGCGCGCCTGCCAATTAATACTTATCCTTGGGCTGGGCTCGTCGCTTGCACCCTCGACCTTCGCGGCCGATCCGCGGCCTGACCTTATTATTGTCCAGGCGCCCGTAGTGCGCCCCGGCTCGCTCTCCCAGCGATTCCCCCGAGGCAGCCGGTTGGTAAGGCTGGCGCCATTGGATCATGCCCCTCGCTCCTTGACTCCGGATTTCTTCGCTGCCGCCGATCCCCGAATTTCTTTTGACGGCACTCGCGTGCTCTTCGCGGGAAAGAAAGCGGCGAACGCACCTTGGCAAATTTGGGAAATGAATCTGGACGGTTCCGGCGTCCACCCCATCACTCACGGCGACGGCGACTGTTTGAAGCCTGCCTATCTGGCTCGGGGCCTGATCGTCTTCACGGCGCTTTCTGCGGGATCGCCGGGGAGCGCCGCCAGCGTTTCCGCAGCACAGAGTATGGCGCGCCCCATTTCGAAATCAACAACACGGACGGGCACAACTTCTCAACTCTGGGTTTGCAAATTAGATGGGACGGAAGCTCACCCCATCACCTTCGGGCCGGGCGACTTCCAAGTGGAAACGGTCTTGCAGAATGGCGTGATCCTGGCGACGGCGCGCTCCCCGCTCCTTCCTTCCAACGGACTGCCCGCTGACCGCGAGCTTTACACCCTGCGGCTTGACGGCACCGCACTTGCGACCTTGCGCTGCGATCATCAACACCCCGCCATTCGCAGCCAGGCAGAAGAACTCGATGACGGCGCCGTGGTCTTCGTGAAGACTTCGATTTCCGGCCAGAGCCTGGGCGGGGAGCTCGCCTGGATTCGCCGTGGCGCGGTGCACAACGAACCGCTCACGGCCCCGACAGTTCAAGCCATGTCGCCGCAGCCCATCGCCGCGGATGAGCTGCTGGTGGCGCGCCAATCCTCTCCCGGCCCGGCGAGGAATCTGTCCCTCTACGCTTTCGACGCGGCCACGGGCAAGTTCGGCGCACCGCTATTCGAAGATCCCGGACTCTCCGCGGTAGAGGCTATTCCCGTGGCGGCGCACGAAACGCCACGCTGGTACTGGAGCACCCTGAACCCCGGCCTTAAGCGCGGCTATTTCATTTGTCTCGACAGTCATCTGGCCGAGGGCGTTCCCAACGGAAAAATTGCCGCCAAACTCACCCGAGTTCGAGTGCGAACCCTAAATGCCGAAACGCAGCAAGAGAGCGTGATCGGTGACGGTCCGATCGAGGAAGACGGCTCGTTTTACATCGCGGTACCGCCCGACCAGCCGGTGAGATTCGAAGTCCTGGACGCCGCCGGCCGCGTGGTCCGTGCGCAATCAAGCTGGATTTGGGCGCGTTCCGGCGAAGAGCACGGTTGCGTGGGTTGCCACGAGGATCGCGCCGTGGCTCCGGAAAATCGTTGGCCCATGGCGTTACGCCGTTTTGACACACCTACGCGTCTGGACTTGACAAAGCAGTAGGCAGTTGAAGGATGCTTATGAAACTCTTCACCACTCGACAACTCGTCCTGGCCGCAATCGCCGTGATCCTAGTCAGTACGAGTATCCAGGCCCCTGCCCAGAGCCCCGCGCCCAAAAGTCCACCGCCCTCCTCGCTCGTGACTTACGAGGACGTCACGGAGAAAGCCGGCATTCACTTCAAGCACTCTTTCGGCGAGCAGAAGCTGAGTTCGATCATGGAGGCTACCGGCTCGGGCTGCGCCTGGATTGACTACAACAATGACGGCCTGCTGGACCTTTACGTGGTCAGCGGGCGCTACATCGACGGCGCCACCAAGTTCTCCAAGCCCGAGGGCATGGACGCCACCAACCATCTCTATCGCAACAACGGCGACGGCAC
>PLWR01000339.1 GCA_003165615.1 Acidobacteriota bacterium
CTGTATTATGCAGCGCTCAGTAGGCATGGCCAACGAGCCCGCCGCTGCGCCGCAATTCCAATCTTCTTTCCTGCGGATTGAATTGGCGCAGGACCAGCCTGCGTTTACGGTCCTGACGGTTGATTCGTTAGGGAAGAAGAAGCTCGCCAAGAATCCCTTGCGTGCGCCCGCCAAACCTGGGAGGACCTACGACGTGCGGCATGTCGGAAAGAGGTTCGAATACCGTCCCGCGGGTCAACCTTCCGCCGTGCCGGTCTGGTCGTTCGAATTCTCCGACCGGCAGATCCAACTGCGCTCTTCTTATTCTGCGGACAATCCCCCGCCTCCCCTGGTGTTGAACATTAACCCGCACGTGAGCCGGGGAACATTGCTGGGCCTCTTCAACGATGATGGAACCATCCGCTTGCCGGCGCTCTTGCACCTGCCGAATTTGGGGACTTTCCGAATCACCCCCACGCCCGCCAAGGGATTGGCGCTGGGGTACGACGCGTACCGCAACAAAAACAAGCCCATGCGCATTAACGATTTCGTGACGGTGACTATTCCGGGCGCCTCGGCGGCCATCCCGCACGTGGCGTATACGCTCGATGTGGTGGATATTTATCCCGGCCCTCCGCAACTTGCCCAGGACCCTCGATTCGACGGCTTTCGGCGCGATTGGCTGGATATTTTTCAACTTAGTCCCCGCTTCCGCGCTCTGGCCAATCACGTCGCCAGCGATGTCTGCGTCTTCACCGTGTTTCACTACTCGGCGGCGGCGCTGCGCACTCCACCGCTCGCCCCCGGTCTGACCGCGCTCGACCTGATTCGGGCCACCCTGGACCAATACCTCGGCGGCATGAAGGCCTACGGCCTGTCGGGATATTATCCCACCGCGGGATATGACAATGACCCGTCGCTGCCCTACGATTTTGTGGACTCTTACCCCTCGCTGTTGATTGCCTCCTCCGACTACGTGCGCGGCAGCAGGGATGAAGTGTGGTTGAAGAAGAACTATCCGGGAATTAAGGCGTGGGCCACCAAAATGCTGGCCATGGATCGCGAGAGAATCGGCCTGCTGGAATATCCCGTGAGCGGCAATTACGGCATTTGGGATAAGAAGTTCACGATCCACGCGGGCAATTGGTGGGACGGCATCGGTTTTGGCCACCTGGACGCATACTCGAATGCCGTCGCCTATCATGCTTTGCTGGGGATGGCCGATTTGGCCCGGCGCGTGAACCAGCCTGAGGATGCAAAATTTTATGCCGCGCGCGCGGAGAAGCTGCGCTCGGTTTACTACGATACTTTTTACGATCCTGCCACCGGAGTACTCGCCGGCTGGAAGAGCTCGGACGGCCAACTTCATGACTACTACTTTACCTTCGTGAATGGCACGGCCATCACCTACGGCCTCATTCCCCGTGACAAGGCGAATAAGATCATGGACCGCCTGCTCGCCAAAATGAAGGAGGTGGGCTATACGCATTTTGAATATGGCTTGCCGGGCAATTTGATTCCCATCCGGCGCGGCGATTATCTGGAGCCCAGAGCGGACTGGGGGGGCGGCACCAAAGAGGATGGCTCCGACGGATTCCAAAAGTACGAAAACGGCGGGGCCACCGCCTGCTTTGCCTACTTCACTCTTCAGGCCTTGTACCAATTGGGCCGCCACAAAGAGGCTGACGCGATTCTGTTCCCCATGCTGCGGTCGTTTGAAGAAGGCGGTTTTCAGGGTACGGCGCCGAATGGCAAATCCTACGACTGGAAGTCCTGGGACGGCAAACCCTACGGCTACGAGGGCCTTCTCGTGGACGGGTACCTGACCCTACTGGCAGTTCTTTCGCGGTGAAGAGGTATGCGCGATGTCGCGCCGACCGACGTAGCGCTGACCTTGAGGTCAGCACTCATATGCCGACCTCAAGGTCGGCGCTACAGATCATGGCGGCGTAAACCCGCCGCTACTGCCTTCCGCCTTCCGCCTACTGCCTTCCGCTTTCCTGCTCCGCGTAATGCAGGACCGCCTCAAGGTTGATAGCGCTTTCCCACGGACGGCAGCGCGTAAGGTGGGGCACGCCGTTGATGTAGTACTCCACCCAGGCGCCGGTGGGGTCAACCATCTGGAGGGCCTTCTTGTAGACGGGGCCGGCTAGCGGGTCGTGCAGTTCCGTCAGCGCATAGAGCAGCATGCCGATATCGTAGCCCACAATCTTTCCCGGCACCGAGGGTGCATCCGCCCCTTGGAACGCTCCCGTTTCAATAAAGTCCTTCGCCAGCTTTCTAACGATGGGCGCCAGTTCCTCGTTGCTGAACATCTGGCTGTGAAGGTAGAAGGGAATCATGCTTACCGAAGCCAGCGAATAGATTTTTACCGGCGCGGCGGGGTAAGGTCCCATGGCCATGCAGACGGGGCAGAGATAGCGGCCGCTGGGGCTGCGCTCATTCCAGGTCAGGTGCTTGAACCGCTTTTCCGCGATGCAGCGCTCGCACACTCCGTGCCGGAATTGCGGCATGGGCGCCGCTGCGGCTCGTTCCGGATTGTTGGTAATCAGGCGGCCATCGCGCCAGAAATTCTGCCGATAGTTGCGCTGCACTTCATCAAGCACGCCGCGCGCTTCCGCCACGCGCGCTGCCGGCCACTTGTCGTGCTGCTCCGCCCAATTCACCAGCTTCCTTCCACTTTCCAGGAAGAGGAGCGTGGCCTCGGCGGAGCCGTCGTTCAACGCGCTTCGGGGCAGTAAACCTCCCGCCACATAGGTTTCATCACCGTCGAAAGGCAGCATATCGAGAATCAGGTTTTTCTTCTGAACTTCCCAAGCCCACTCCAGCATGGGGAAGATTTTTTCCACGTAGCGATCGCCACGAGTGCTCGCCAGGATTTCGAACGCGCCCATGATGAGGTAGCCGGGAATTTCCACGCCATCATTTTCGTGGACGTGGAAGAACATGTGGGGCTCCATGCCCTCGCCATTGTGAAGAACGTGATAGCGCTGCCAGATGCTCCAGTAAAAGTCATAGATAGCGCGGGCTTGTTGCGGCTCGCCCAGGTAAAGCATGGTACGGCCCACCCCATTCTGGTCACGGATTCCGAACCAGTGATAGCCGTGGCCCGCCAGAACTCCGCCGCCGGTGGATTGCTGCGCCGCGACCAGCACCGCCACGTCGTCCACGGTTTGCAGCAACAGATTGCGGTCGGGGACGCTCGACTTGATGCGCGGCCCAAAATCCGTGCGCGCCTGCGTAAACTTCTTCCAGTGGCCGCGGGTGCGTTCCAGCAGCGGATTGACGCCGGTGGTCAGCATCGCTTCCGTGTCGTGGACAATATCCGGATACTCCTCGCCACTTACCACCGCGATGGAAGATTCACCCGGCTCAACCGTGAGCACCACGTCGGTGGGTGACTGCTGCTTCATCTGCACCTTGCCCGTCCACACCATTTGGTACCACTCGGGCACGTGGGTGAGGTAGTTCATGAAAATCGGCGTGCCGGAGGGAAGCTCGATCAGCATTCCGCCCGACGCGCCCTGCGAGGCGTAGCGGGCGCCGTTTTGTACCACCTCGGCGCGATCGTTGAAATGGAGGTGGAAATGCAGCGGGGCGTCGGATTGAATGCGGCGCAAGAAAACGGGCGAGCGCGCGTCAACGAAGTCCAGCATCGCGCCCACCTTCCTCGCATCCTGATAGATTTCGTGATGCCAGATGGCAGCGCCGGATTCACGAGTAGAGTGGGCCTCGAGTGGCGCGGAAGCCTCCAGGCGGATGGCCAGCGCGGTGGGCGAAACGTACGGCGGTCCGAAAATCTGAATAACGTCCGGGCCCTGCTCGTAGGCAATCAACTCCCCGTTGCCAAGACAGTGGATGCTGCCATCGTCGGGGCCGGCGCTTTTCCAAATGCGCTCGCGCGGCGCCGCAGGGAAATCATCGGGCGGCCCGGATTGCGAACTTGACGGCCACCACAGAAGGATCGTTAGGCCCAGAAGCAGGAAGCGGAATTTTCGCGGGGAAGGGAAGGATATAAGTTTCAAGAGAGCCTCAGTACGCGTTGGTTGGAATTTACAACCCTCGCCCCCTTGGGGGAGAGGGCGCGGGGCTTTTCACCTTTGCCTTTTGCACTTTGCCTTTTGCCTTGTTCTTCCGCCTGCCCTCCGTGCCGCCGTGGTGAAATTTTTCGCCGCGCCTTTACACCACCGACGGCCCTTTGCCGGCCTTCAGAATGCGGTCCACCAAACTTCCAGCGGCGCAGGCCTGGCTGAGATCCTGTCCGGCGAGGGCGGCAGGCAACGACCACAGAATCATGTTCTGATAATAATCCGAACCGTAAATGCGCGTGCCGGTGTCGCCGCTCACCACGTTGGGTTGGTTCCATAGATCGCCGTGCTTGACGGCAATTCCTTCCATGCAACTCTTCAGAAGACGCAGGCCCAATTCGCGCTGGCCATTGTAAATGTACGTGGCGGACAAGATACAGATCTCCGGCACGAAATAGCCATAGGTTCCGTAGGCGACGCTCTCCACGGGCTTGCCATCCGGGTGGGCAAAGTTCGCCGCCCCGTATTTATTCAGCGCCACGTTGGTATTTTCGATTGTCTTCAGGGCTACCGGTACGCGGTCTTTCTGAAACACGCCCGGCAGTCCGTGATAACGCGCCATCCATTCGCCATCCAATTGGAAAGCAAAGACCAGATCGGATTTCTTGTTGAGCTCCGGCTCGTAGTAGCACAGGTAGTAACTTCCGGTCCAAAGCTTGGATTCCATGATCTTGCTGCCGGTTTCAATCCACTGGCGGCACTGGGCGGCGAATTCCACGTCATGCATCGTCTGCGCGTGGCGTTCGGCCATGCGAAACATCGCCAAATGAATTCCGCCCACGTGCGGGGTCATGCCGAACCAGCCGTTGCCCTCGAACCACTCCAGCAGCGCCCCGGGAACGCCATGGGGCATCAGGGGATTCCGGTCGCCGGCGGGCACGCTGACCAGGCCTTCCGGGCCGGGGCGCAGGTTCACGGTGTAAATAACCGCCTTCTTGAGCGACGGGTAGAAATCCTTCAGAATTTTCTGGTCGCCGGTACATTGCCAGTAGCGATCAAAGATGCCGAGATAGTTGGCGCCATTCATGGTGCTCTGATAGCCGGGCGAGGGCGAGGCCATGTCACAAGGATCGGTGGCCACCGCGCCATCAACCACCGCGGCGGTGATGCCGCCGAAGATCCAGGGCGGACCGCCATCCGCGTACTGATAACCCTTATAGCCGCGCAGGGTGGAACGCGCCAAATCCGGAAAGAAATAAGCCAGGGGGATGGCGCCGTAAAAACTGCACGGAATGCACTCGATCTGAGGGCACTCGCGCGGCGATTCGTTCATGCCGAAAAGGCCTTCGTCCTCGCGCACCCAATCCCGAAGCGGTGGCTTGGCGACCGCCCAATAACTGGTCTTGGTAATAAGGTGAAAGATGTTAATCAACGAATCGCACAGATAATCCGGCAAACTCTGCTCACCGTAAAGAACTTCCTGCCAGGCGATGACCCGCTTCAGAAGAGAAGGGTGGTTCTCCGCCAGGGTCAGGGCGGCGGCTAACGGGCCGCTCCATTTCTGCGTATACATGCGGGTGAAAACGTTGTCCTTCTCGCCCTTCCACAATGGCGAGTACCACGTGAGCACGAAGCGAATCACCCGATCTTCCCTGGGGGCAAGGTCCACATCGACGGAAATGGCGCTGTCCAAATCATTGGGCGCGGTATGCTGCAAATGGTTTGAGATCTTGGACCAGTGCTGGCCCGACACGTAGTCGTACCCATCAACCCACAGCCCGCCGCCGAAGCGCACCTGCTTTTCGCCAATCGCCCCGAGGGTGTAACCGGTACCCGTGGGCGCGGTGACGGTCAGGCTGGTCAGGTCGCCGTTCTGCGCCGTATCGCGCATCGGGGCGATCAGACCCTCCGCCACCGGCTCATTGACGGGGTAGCCGAAGTACCGATGATTGCGCAGGCTGGTGGGAGAGATCTGCGCTTCCGCCTGCGTGGGGCCGGGAAAGCTCAAGGCCAACGTGGCTTTGCGCGGCTCGGACGAGAGGTTGCGCACATGCACTTCGAGCACGGCGCCGGGAAGGTTGGACGTGTGCGCATCGCCGGGGATAAACGGCGACCACGCGCGCAGGCCCACGCTCAGAGGCGCGTTCTCAAGCTCATATTCCACGTCCACAATGGGATAGTGCCCCCAGTAGTGAATCTGTTTGGCGTTCTCAATTCCGGCCAGGGGGCGTGAAGAAAGAACCCAGGTGCGGTCACCGCTGCTCAAGCCCAGGAATCCGTATTGCATGGGGCCGCGCGTGGGAACTCCGGAATTGAAGAGGGTGCAGAAACCGAAGGTGCCGTCGGTGTCGACATCGATGCAGCCCGTGGCCACGCCTCCCAGAGGCATGCCGTGCG
This sequence comes from Acidobacteriota bacterium, assembly GCA_003165615.1. The sequence goes on from PLWR01000339.1 coordinate 6,405, forward strand.
GAACCTCGTCGTTAAGGCGATAGACGACGCCACAAACGGGCTGCGAAAATCCTTGCGCCTCGAAATGCGCCCACTGCTTGCCCGGTACATCCACGGGGAAAAGTGACGGGCTGCCGGCGCGGCGAGTGTATGTTCGCTCGTCGGGTCCAGCCGGGACGCTTCCCGCTACACTCGGAACCCCCGTCAGCGAGCCACCGAGGGTTGCCGCCGCCCCCAGGGTGCAGTTCTTGATAAAATTCCGCCTCTTCATGATTGATTCTCCTGTGCCGCAGAACGAAAGGTTTTAAGCCGGGCGATAGTCTAGCCCGGAAATCGCGCCAGGCTAATTTTTTTTCGGCACTTTTTTCGATCTGCTATGGGATGGGAGCGCGGCGCTATACCGTGCCACTTAGCCGCCAATACGCTTCACCGGCGCAGGCGTGGCAAAGGGTGATCCCATCCCGGCGGAGGTATTTCTCTCTTGCAATGGATGGGTAACCCGATAGTTAAGGACGATTATCAGAGCTTAGGGATCGTGGCG
>PLWR01000604.1 GCA_003165615.1 Acidobacteriota bacterium
GCGGGCGGCACGGTGGTGCATGTGACGTCCGGCGTTTCGGCGTTGGTGTGCGCGTTGTATCTGGGAAAACGCTTGGGATTCCCGAAAGAACCCATTCCCCCGCATAGCGTGGTGTTAAGCGTGATTGGCGCCTGCCTGCTTTGGGTGGGATGGTTCGGCTTCAACGCCGGCAGCGCGCTCGCGGCAGGGAGCCTGGCCACCAGCGCTTTTGTCGCCACTCACTTCGGCGCGGCCGCGGCGGCGCTCGGCTGGGCAGCAGCGGAGTGGCATCACAGTGGCAAAGCCAGTGTTCTGGGCGCCATCTCCGGCGCGGTGGCCGGCCTGGTGGCCATTACTCCCGCCGCCGGCTTCGTGGGGCCGATGTCCGCCCTGGTGATCGGCGCCCTCGCGGGCGGGTTCTGCTATCTCATGGTAACGAAAGTCAAAGGCAAGTTTGGTTATGATGATTCATTGGACGCTTTTGGTGTCCACGGCGCCGGGGGCTCCCTGGGCGCGATCCTTACCGGGGTTTTTGCCCTCAAGGCCATCAACCCCATCTTTAAGGATGCGCCGGTCGGGCTGATCGATGGCCACGCAAGCCAGGTGCTCAATCAATTGGTGGGAGTCCTCATCGCGTGGGGACTGGCCGTGGTGGGAACCCTTGCCATCCTCAAGTTCGTGGATTGGACCATCGGCTTGCGGGTCACCGAGGAGCAGGAAGTCCAAGGTCTGGATTTGTCTCAACACGGTGAAGAAGGTTACAATCTGGAAGTGTAGGGGCAGTTTACAGCTCACAGGTCATAGCTTACAGTAACCACAGGCCGCCGACTGTCAGCTACTGATCACATGGTGAGCAAGGTGACAATCTGGAAGTTAAGGGGTCACTAACCGCCAACAACTGATAGCATGCAGTGACTGTAGGCTGTGAGCTGTAAGCTGTCAGCTACTTGTCAAAGGAAAATTCGCCATGAAAAAAATTGAAGCCATCGTCCAGCCCTCCCGATTCGACGCGGTGAAAACCGCGCTCCAGGAGGTTGGGGTGCAAGGCATGACGGTCTCGGAAGTGCGCGGTCACGGCCGGCAGAAGGGGCACACCGAGGTCTACCGGGGCAGTGAATATACCGTGGATCTTCTGCCCAAGATTAAAGTCGAAATGGTGGTTTCCGATACGCTTGCGCCTTCGGCGGTGCAAGCCATTTTGAAGGCGGCCAAAACCGGGAAGATCGGTGACGGCAAGATTTTCGTATCCACCGTGGATGAGGCCATCCGCATTCGCAATGAAGATCGTGGCGAAACGGCGTTATAAAGGGGAGTCGAAAGGGTAAAGGGTAAAGGACAGAGCAAAAAGGGGCTTGCTATTCACCCTTTACCCTTTAGCCTTTGCCCTTCAGCCTTAACCCTTCACCCTTTGACCTTTTCATTTCACCTTTCGCGGGCACGAACAATCACTTATGTTGTTGTCTCCAACCCCTGCTCCTGGCCCGCTCGCCCTTTCGGTCTTGGCGGACCATTACGCCGCCGAATCCCAGCGAATTCAGCAGAGCTTCGAAAAGACGGCGGAAGGACTCTCCGTTTTACGTGAACGGTCGCTCCTGGTGGATGCCCTCGTAATCCGGCTCTACCAGGAGTTCATCTCACCGGACAGGCAGGGGCCCCGCCGCCTTTGTTTGCTGGCACTCGGTGGTTACGGTCGGCGGGAATTGTTTCCGCAATCGGATATTGACCTTCTCTTTCTGACCGAAGACGGAAGCGAACAGACAACGCACCGCGACGCCATTGCCACGCTCCTGCGCATGCTCTGGGACCTGCGAATGCGCGTAGGGAACAGCACGCATTCCCTGGCCGAGTGTGGCCGCCTCTATCGCGACAATCTGGAATTCAACGTTTCTTTGCTCGACATTCGATATTTGGCCGGAGATGCGGACCTCTTTGAGCGCCTCCGAAACTCGGTTGTCCCCCACCTGGTGGCGCGGGACCGCGCCGACCTGGTGCGCAATCTGGTGGAACTGACCGCCCAGCGCCACGCCAAGGACGGCAACACGATTTTCCATCTGGAGCCCAACCTTAAGGAATCGCCAGGTTGCCTGCGCGACTTTCATGTCTGCCGTTGGCTCGCCCGCATTGATGAGTTGGAAAAAACCGGAAAGTGGACTCCTCCGGAACAGCTTTGGCCGGAGCGGGACCGCCCCGCGGCGGAGCGGGCTTTTGGCTTTCTCGCCGATGCCCGTTGCTTTCTTCACTATCATTATGGAAGAGATGATAATCAGTTGAGTTACGACGCTCAGGCGCAAGCCGCGGCCCGTGGCATCGGGGTGAAGGAGAGCAAAGGACTGGCCCCGGCGGATTGGATGCGCGTCTACTTCCGCCAGACGCGGGTGATCGACCAACTGAAAGACCAACTCATTGATGAATCCGCCCCCGCGCGTTCCGCCCTTTACTCTCTTTACCAGGACTGGCGATCGCGCCTGTCGAATGCCGATTTTTCCGTCGTCCGGGGCCGCATTTTTGTCCGCCATCCCACCGCCTTTGCCGATGATCCCACCCTGCTTTTGCGCCTCTTTGAGTTGGTGGCCCGGCATGGGCTGCCGCTGAGCCGTGAGACCGAGAAGCTCGTGAGGTCGGAACTCGCGAATGCCGGCCCGGAAGGGCTCCGCCTGCCGCAACTCTGGCAGAATTTCGCGCGCATCCTGGTTCAGCCTTACGCCGCTGAGGCCTTGCGTAAAATGCACCGCCTGGGCTTGCTGACCCGGCTGTTTCCTGAATTCCGGGTGATTGATTCCCTGGTCATCCGCGACTTCTACCACCGTTACACGGTCGATGAGCACTCCTTCATGACGCTGGAAAATCTCCATCGCCTTCTCCGCGAGAAAGCGAAGCCCACGCGCCAGGAAACTTCCGGGGCCGGACAAACCTGGGAGAGGAAATTTGCAGAGATTCTCTCCGAAGTCGAGCAACCGGAGCTTCTCTATTTCACGCTCCTCTTTCATGACGTCGGCAAGGGAATGCCCGAATTGGAAAACCACGCTGAAGGCAGCCTGCTGGCGCTGGAACGAATTCAATCGCGTCTGGAAATTCCGCAAGAGGCCTGGCAAACAGTTCAGTTTCTCGTCGCCCGCCACCTGGAAATGTCCGCCGCGTCCCAGCGGCGGGATGTCTTTGACCCGGAAACGGTGCGAGGCTTTGCCAAGGTTGTGGGTACCACGGAACGCCTGAAAATGCTTTGCCTGCTCACTTACGCGGACATCGGCGCCGTCAATCCGGAAGCCTTGACGCCCTGGAAGGCTGAACTCCTATGGCAGCTTTACGCCGCCACCGCCAATTACCTGACGCGCAGCGTCGATGATGAAAGGTTGCGCATCACCGAAGCCTCCATAGGGGAACTGGAAAAAGTTCTGGCGGTGCTGGGTACCCCCACCAGCCCTGAGGACCTGCGTTTTTTCCTGGAAGGATTCCCCCGGCGCTACACCGTCACGCATGCGCCGGAGCAAATCGCCGGGCATTTTGAATTGGCTCGCCGGTTGGTGCGCGAACAGATTGTGGTGGAGATCCATGCGGGCAACGGTCATTTTGAATTGACCGTCGTCACCGCCGACCGGCCTTACCTGTTTGCGTCCATCACCGGAACTCTTGCCGCCTGGGGAATGAACATCGTCAAAGCCGATGCCTTCGCCAATGCCGTCGGCATGATTCTGGATACCTTCACGTTTGTCGATCTGCACCGCACCCTCGAGCTGAATCCTTCGGAAGGGGACCGGCTGAAACAAAACCTTGTGGATGTTCTTAGGGGATCGCTGGAGCTGGGAAAACTCCTCGGTGGCAGGGCTCGCGCCGAAGCCGCCTCACAGCCAAAAGTCGAGGTATCCACGCGCGTGCGCTTTGACAGCGAGAGCTCTTCCCACAGTACGCTTTTGGAAATTGTCGCCCAGGACCGGCCCGGATTGCTTTTTGACGTCAGCTCGGTGCTTGCGGCTCAGAGGTGCAACATTGAAGTCGCCTTGATTGACACGGAAGGACAGCGCGCCATTGACGTGTTCTATCTCACCTGCCGTGGCGGCAAGCTCGACCCCGCAACGCAGGAAGAAGTGGGCAACGCTTTACAGCAGCGGTTGTGATCGGCAGCCTTCAACGCGGTGAGGAATTAATTTACCGCAGAGGCGCTGAGTCGCGGAGAAAAGACAATGTGCTCACAAATCTCCGCGCCTCTGGGTGAGTTGTCGGGGTGCTACGCGCGCTTATTGGAAAGGCACGCTCACTGCCCCCCGTGGAACCGTCCGAATGCGTGGGCAAGCATTAGCGACATGATCACGATACCCGCGCCGAGGACAAGGACGTGACGGGTCTTGCGCAGTTCGAAGTTCCCGACTCGGCACA
>PLWR01000023.1 GCA_003165615.1 Acidobacteriota bacterium
AAGGCCCGGACAATAGCGACTGAGTGTCCGGCGCAACCGTCAACTACGCCCAGTCCGAAATTCGCACTATGGCCAAAGCCCTTGGGCAAGCAGGTGATCTCCTCTCCCGGGCTTTAGGGTGGCTTTGGTGCGGCTTTAAGGTCGCATTGGGGTCGCATTGGGGTCGCATTGGGGTCGCATTGGGGTAGCTTAGGAGTGGCTTTGGTTGACCACTCGACGCGCGCCCACTTTACTACTGGGTGCTGGATGTCAATGGTTGTCTTTAATGTTAACGTCGGACGCCGCTTCGTGCGCAACGGGAGTCTGACCGCCGGCTCCCGAGCCATGCAGTCGGAGACTGTGCGTGCCGCACTCCGCTGGGCGGATGCCCAGACCTGGCGCAGGCGGCTAACCTGCGGGTTTTGGCGGCATCCCGCCCTCGGTGCCCGACATGAAAGGGATGGCGGTTCCCACCAGCGTCACGCCCTTGGACCCTTGCAAGCCGGAGGTTGTTTGCACCGGTGGAGTTTGCAGCAAGTAATCATTCTTGCGGGCTTGCATCCAGACTGTGCGTTAGCAGCAGCCGAACAAGATCGTCATTTTTCGAGGCGGTATCGTCCGGCGGAATCGGCAAGGCGCACGGCTGAGTCCGGCATGGGATCGGCGCTCCGATAGGCACCGGAACATCCATGCGGGACAATTCCTTCGAGTTCAAAAGATCTGCCGGCGGGGAATGTACTCAAAGGCGCGGCGGCCTCTAAGAAACTCTCCAAAATGAAGGAAACTGTGTAACCAACTCAGTGATTAAACAGTCTGATTGAAGATGCAAGGCATCTTGATCGGTTTATTGGCACACCCGCTGCCGCCCGCACTCGCGATTGAGTCGGAGAAAGCAGCGCAGCAGATCAAACGCATAGTCCACGCCCCGGCGTCGCGATCAGACCCGGCTGCCGAAGCCGCATCCATTTGCCGGCCAGAGCAGGTTAGCCGCTTATCGCGGGCATGGTAAGCAATTTATCCATACCTCGTTCACGCCACCCACCTCTGGCTCGAAAGCCCTAGTAAATCAACACTCGCAGTCCGTGGCATGGCCTGTGCAAAAGACTCCCTTAAACGCCAGAGATTCGGGTAAGCAACAAAGATCAAGTGATGATAAACGATACAAAGCATAAATGCGCAAAGAGGAAGATAATAAATGTAATGAAAGTGAAAGGAGTGAGATGGTGGTCCGTAACCGTCTTGGCATTACTGGGTGCTTACACCAATCTGACCGCCCAACTGCCACCGAGTTTCCCGACGCTGGTAATAACTAGCAATGGACCAGTGGCGCCGGGTGATTTCATTGGGACTCTGGGCGCCAAGGGATCGACAACGAATAATTTCAACGTGGTTCTGGATAACTCGGGCACTCCCCTATATGAGACCCCGTTTACGAATCTGTGGCGCGCGGTGACCCCTTGCGGCTTGATCGCCGAGGCGGCTAGTAAAAACTGGGCGCTCAAAGACGAGTCGTTCACCGTGGTGGGTACGTTTCCCCCCGGAGACGGCCACGATTTCAAGCTGCTCCCCAACGGGCACGCCCTTCTCTTGGAATCCGAGAATTGGCCCGTGGATATGAGTCAGTTCGTCCCGGGAGGAAGACCGGATGCCGTGCTCCAGAGCCTCGTCTTTTGGGAAGTGGACGCCAACAAGCAGATCCTCTTTCAGTGGCGCGCCCGGGATCACCTTGCGATCACCGACTCGCTTGACTTTAATACGCTTGCGACCGTGGATTGGACTCACGTCAACGCTATCACCCTCGACTCGTTGGATCACAATTACCTGGTCTCCCTGCGCGGCTTTTGCCAGATTTTGAAGATCAGCCGGAGTACGGGGGAAGTCATCTGGCGCCTCGGTGGCAAGTCCAACAACTTCACGTTTATCGGGGAGCACCCGGAAAACGCGCCGTATTACTTCATTGGCCAGCACAACATCCACTCTTTGGCCAACGGCGATCTCCTGTTTTTCGACAACGGCAGTCTTCAGAATCAGGGGCCCTTACCGGGTCGGACCTACTCACGAGCCGTCGAGTATCATCTGGATGAGACCAATATGACCGCCACGCTGGTATGGGAATATCGGCACAGCCCCGACGTGCTCACCCCCACCGAAGGCGTGGTCAAGCGGTTTACCAACGGCAACACCTACATCGGCTGGGTCTCCGCCGCCCAGCAGGGCACCGGGCCGGTTCTGACCGAGGTCAATGCTTCGAACCAGGTGATGTTTGAAATGTCCATCCCGGGATTCAAGTCTCAATCCATATTGAACAAGCAAGTGTGGAACAGCCCCGACCTGGTCCATTCGGATACCAACCAGGCGATTGTCGTGGGCCAGGTTTACTACGCGACCAACGCCGGCGTCTCGGTGACGGTGAACAGCCTGAGCGGGTCAGGAGATGAATTGATCGTCAGCAAACATGACGATGCGGTGCGATTTCCACTGTTTTCTGGAAAAGAGCCGCAGGTCCTCGTTCCACGCGCGACCCTTTCGGGCACCAACATTGACGCTCTGACCGCCGACCTCAGCTTCGACCTGCCTCCGAATGACTTCAGCTTCGACACACCGTTGTATTCCGATCCGGCCAATTTGACGATCTATCAGCGCCCCACCGTTGGCCAGGGCCTGTTCGTTCCGCTGGCCACAGTCTATGATCCGGTTGCGCAGAAATTGAAGGCCTCCACTACCCAACTGGGCGAGTTCATTTTTGGCTTTCCCGATCTCCCTGAAATTCCCTTGCCACCCATTTTGTCTGGTCAGGCAACTCAAGCCTCCGTTGACCAAGCGGAGCCGGTTGTCCTCCAGTGGACGCCGCAGGGCTTTGCCCGCTCATACCATCTGCAGGTGGCCACGGATCCCGGATTCAACAGCTTGGTCGTGGATCAGAGCGCTCTGACGAATATGGCCTACACTCTCCCGGCTGTGCAGGCCGGCACGAATTATTACTGGCGCGTCAACGTTTCGAACTTCGGCGGCACCAGCGATTGGTCCACCGCCTCGTTTGCTGCTCTTCCGCCAATGGTGCAGGTGACCGTTCCCGATGGCGGTGAGGCGTGGGAACGCGGCCTGCAGTATTTCATCCGTTGGAATGACAATTTCGCCGAGAATGTCGTCATTGACCTTTACAAAGGCGGTGCCTTCCTGGAATCCATCGCCACTAACGCCAACACCACCGGCGCCTATTACTGGGAAGCCGGCTTGACCCTGGTACCTGGCTCTGATTATTCGATCGCGGTAAGAAGCGCCACCAACACCGCGGTGTCCAACCTGAGCCTGCCCTTCAGCATCATTGACGCACCGCTGCTGGGCGCAGGCTCGATCGCCTGGCTTCCCGAGGGACAACTTCAATTGACGCTGACGGTGCCCGGCGCGGCCCAAGCCAGGGTGCTCGGTTCGACCAACTTCGTTGACTGGGACGTCCTACAGACGGTTCCCCTGACCAACGGCAGCGCCGTGTTCACGGACAGCACAGCAACTAACTTCCCCTGCCGCTTCTACCGCCTCCGCGTGCCGTGATGAGGGGCCTGTCCATGCGCTGATTCACCAATGTGAAATTCCTAACCACCTAGAATGAGCAAGAGAGCTTTTTTGATGAAAATGACAAGAGTCGGTTCGTTCTGTGCTACTGTCGGGACGTTTCTTGGTCTGGCCTGCATCAACGCGAATGCGCAATTGCCGCCGGATTTTCCCGGCCTGACGGTCACGACCTACAATACCAATGCGGTCGGTGACGGCTACATCTTTCTTGAGGTCACCGATAATTCGACGAACGGAGGCTACTATGTGATGATGCTGAATAACGACGGCACACCTTTTTGGTACCAGAGCGTGACGAACTATACGTACGATTTCAAGCCGCTGCCGAATGGGTACCTGCACTATGCGAACATTTATCACACCCATTCGTGGACCGGCGGTGGGGATTGCACGCACCAAATCCTGGATAACAACTATAATCTCGAGGAAACGATCACGGCCGGCAATGGCTATGTGGCCGATTCGCACGATATCCAGTTGCTGCCCAATGGCCATGTGCTCCTGGAGGGCTACTACCTGACGCAGATGGACGTGAGCAAATATGTTGTGGGCGGGTACCCCAGCGCGCTCGTGGCTGGGGCGATCATTCAGGAACTGGATCAGCAACGCAATGTCGTTTTTCAGTGGCGGTCGTGGGACCATTTCACCATCCCCACCTATTTTCCCCCCACTGCGTTTACGAACCCCGCGGCGAAAAACCCGGTCATTGATGCTATGCATCTCAACGGCGTGGTCATGGATACCGATGGAAACCTTCTCATCTCCAATTTCGGGATGGATGTCTGGAAGATTAACCGGCAAACAGGCCAGATCATGTGGCGCCTGGGCGGCCCGGCGAATCAGTTTTCATTTGTGGGCGTGAACCCGCAGATAGCACTGACCAGTTTCTCCGGCCATACCCTGAGCCGGTTGGACAATGGGGACATCATGATCTACTGCAATGCGGATCAACTGGCCACGCGGACGTCAAAGGTGTACGAGTACAAGCTGGACGAGGCCAATAAAATCGCCATGCTTGTGTGGAGCTACACCCCGCCCACGAATTACTACGCCTGGCATTACGGCAGCGCCCAGCGCCTTTCCAACGGCAATACGTTCATCGGCTGGGGCGGCGCCGATATCATGCCCGGCATCGGCGGTGTCACCAACCAATGGATTCCCGCATGCAGCGAGGTCACACCGGATGGCACAGTGGTTTTTCAGTTGGCATTCAATGATCCGAAAATGGACAGCTATCGAGCCTTTCGGTTTGTTTATCCGCCTGCCTCACAAGCCATTGTCGGCTCGTCCTTCGAGGTAACCGCTGGCAACGAGTGTGACTTTGACCCGACGGGCGTTTCCATGAGCGTCCTCGATGGGGGTGGCGGCTACAACGAATTGGACGTGACGCGCGAGCCCTACGCCCCGGTGAATCCCCAGTTCCAGGGGAAGGCGCCCTGTGTGCTGCCATTGCGGGTGGGCCTGACTGACTGGGGCATCTACGAGTTGGATGCCGAGCTCGATTTTGATGCTGCGAGTTTCGGCTTTGCGGACCCCACCAACCTCACGGTATATTACCGCACCAACACCGGCCAAGGCTTGTTTCTACCTCAGGCGACCGATTACAATCCGGTTACCAAGCAAGTGCGCGTGACTTTGACGATGGTCGGCCCCTATTTTGATCTCGGAGAGTTCATCTTTGGTTATCCGGATATTGCCGATGTGCCCTACCCGCCCCTGTTGGCCCAAGTCGAGAGCTACATGGGTGTTCAGACACAGGATGTCATCGGCCCGAACCCGGCAGTGACGGGGACGGTTTATGAAGTCAACCAGGAGCGGCCGATCCTGCTTTCCTGGTCGCCGAACGGTTTGGCCCGTTCGTATGAGATCCAAATTGCAACCAGTCCGGACTTCGCCAGTCCGGTCCTGGACGTGGCTGGCCAAACGGATGCTTTCACGGCCTGGACCAATGCGGCTCCCAACACGACCTATTATTATCGCGTTAACACCTCGAATGACGGAGGCACAAGCGACTGGTCGTCCGGCTCATTCCAAACGGTTGCGCCGATGATCAAGGTGACGGCTCCCAACGGTGGCGAAGCCTGGCAGCGCGGTCTGGAGTATTTCATCCAATGGCAGGACAATATTGCCGAGAATGTTGTGATTGATCTCTACAAGAGCGGCGTATTTCTGAAATCCCTCGCCACGAATGCCCCCACGGGCGCCTATCTGTGGCCAATCGGCCTGGACCTCGTTCCGGGCAGCGATTATTCCATCAAGATCAGCAGTGCCGCCAATGGAGACCTGTTCGGCAGCAGCGACATGCCCTTCAACATAGATGTCCCTAAAATCACCAGCATTCAGCAAAGCCAGGATGGCGCGTGGGTTTTGCAATGGAGCGGCACCTCCACCGGTGTGTATGTCGAGTTTAGTCCAACGCTCGCTCCCGGCCAGTGGCAATCCATCGCTGGGCCAGTCAGCGGCTCCGCCTGGACCAATGCTCCCCAGGCAGCTCCGGAAGGATTTTACCGGCTCCGGCTGCAGTAACCCCTGATAAATCATGCTTGGAACCAAGTATGCCGCGAGAACGAATGAGATGAAACGAAAAGTATCAAACCACACTCGTCCCAAACGAACAGAATCCAATGGTCTCACCGCGCTTGTTCTAACGAGGGCGCTGTTAAGAAAGCCATTTCTGCGCAACGCGATGGTGTTTTCACTGACGGTTGCTGCGCTGGGGGTTTCATTCTGTTCCCGGGCCTTGACCATCTCATCAGGGCCTACCTTTACCGAAGCCACAAACGCTCCGCTGGCAGGGACTCTGCAGTTGACCACCGATCAGGCCTCGAGGGTCAGCGTTTCAGTGAGCGATGGGCAGGGGTCTTGGCAACGCAACTTCTATGATTTCGGCACGACGCATTCCGTGCCGCTGTTTGGGTTCAAGGCCGCCCGTACCAACACCATAACCGTCACGGTCGTTGATCGCTACCGGAACCAGTTCGCCGCCGCCCAGCCCTTGCAATTCATCACGGGCCCCCTGCCAACGAATTTTCCGAACCTCCACCTCCTGCACAGCGAGCCGGATCGAATGGAGCCGGGCTACACGCTGTTCCGGGTTGAATTGAACGGCAACGCAAACGGCTATGCCACCATCGTCGATAGTGGCGGTGAGGTCGTTTGGTACGGGAACATTCCGGCCATCTCGGATGTGCGGCTCCTGGAGAACGGACACCTGTTCCTGCCTTCGCCTCCGATGAACAATATCCAGGAAATTGATCTGCTCGGCAACCTGGTCAATTCCTGGCCGGCGCCGCCTGGCTTTTCCGTAAACGACCACGACGCCGTTCCCACGGATCACGGCACCATTCTCTTCTTTAGCACCACAAACGAGGTGGTCAGCAATTATCCCACAAGCCTCACGGTTTCAAACGCACCGCTGGCAACCGCCACCATCAGTTATCAGACAGTTGTGGAAATCTCGGCTGCCGACGCCTCCCTGGTCAACACCTGGTCGCCGATCACCGTGCTGGATCCCCGGCGCATCTCCTACCTCGGAGGCAAGATCGGCACGGTGTGGGACTCTGAGCATGCGAACTCTATCATCGAGGATCCCTCGGATGACTCGTTAATTGTCTCGCTGCGCGCCCAAAATGCAGTAATCAAATTCTGCCGCGCCACCGGGCAGCTTCGGTGGATCCTCGGTCCCCCTGCGAATTGGGGTCCAGAGTGGCAGCAATACCTCCTGACGCCGGTGGGCGCTCCTTTCTTCTGGCAATACGGCCAACACGCGGCTGTTCTCACATCGCAAGGCACTCTGCTGCTTTTTGACGACGGCAATTTCCGGGCCAGTCCCTTCGATCCGCCCGTGCCGGACGCGAGCAACTATAGTCGCGCCGTCGAATACCAAATCAACGAAGACACGATGGAAGTATCCCAGGTCTGGGACTACGGCAGGACCAATGTTGCGCAGCGGCTGTATGTGGACCACGAAGGCAACGCCGAACCCGAGCCGCAAACTGGAAATGTTCTGATTGACTTTGCCTCCGTGAAATACATCAACGGCGTGGCCCCCAGTTCCTATGGTCCCAGCGCTTACGTCGTTCGGATCACCGAAGTCACGCATGACCAAACGCCTGAAATTGTCTTCGATCTGGAGCTCTCCGAGTTCGACAATCCCCTTTTCTCCTACAAAGCTTGCACCGCCTACCGCGCCCACCGCATCCCCGATCTTTACGCGCATCCGGCCCAGCCCGTGGCCGATTTGTCAGTGACTTCGGCGATTGGGGCGCCGATCCTCGAATTCTCTGCAGACGATGCCAGAACTTACCTCATCGAGGCTTCAATTAACCTGCTGGACTGGGAAGCGATCGGGGTGGCCTTGGAAGACGAGCAGGAGAGCGGAGATTTCTATTTCAAAGATGATCAGTCGGATGAATATCCGATCCGCTACTACCGCGTTGTTACACAGTAGAGGAGGCCAGGTTTGCCTCCTACGTAACCGTCCGGCGGCGCCGTCT
>PLWR01000354.1 GCA_003165615.1 Acidobacteriota bacterium
AAGGACCTGGCCGAGAAGATCGCCACGCTGCAAGCGACCGGCACGCTGCCGATGCTGGAAGAACTCCGCGCCCAGGTGCCCGAAAGTGTGCTGGCGATCCTCCGCGTTCCCGGGCTGGGGCCCAAGCGGGCGGCCGCCTTGTTCCACGAGTTGCACGTAGCCACGCTCGACGAGCTTCGCGAGGCCTGCCAGCAGCACCGTGTGCGGGAACTGAAGGGTTTTGGCGAGAAGACCGAGACGGCGATCCTCGGCGGCCTGGAGATCGCCGCCCAGGCCGGCCTGCGGACCTGCTGGGCCGACGCCGAGCAGATTGTCCACGAGTTGCTGGCCCACCTGGACGGTTGTCCCGCGACCGAACGGCGGGAAGTGGCCGGCAGTTACCGCCGCGGGAAAGAGACGGTCGGCGATCTGGACATCCTGGTCGTCGCCCGCCAGACGGCCGGGGCGATGGACTGCCTGGCGGCGTTTCCCGGAGTGGCTGCCGTGCTGGCCCGGGGCGAGACGAAGATGTCGGTCCGGCTGGGCAGTGGAATGCAGGTCGATCTGCGCGTGGTGCCGGAGGAGTCGTTCGGGGCGGCGCTGCAATACTTCACCGGCTCGAAGGAACATAACGTGGCGCTACGCGACCGCGCCAAGCGCCACGGATGGAAGCTGAATGAGTATGGCATTTTCCACGGGGAGCAACTTCTGGCCAGCCGTACGGAAGAGGAAATCTACGCCAAGCTCGGCCTCCCCTGGATTCCCCCTGAGCTGCGGGAAAACCTGGGTGAAATTGAGGCAGCGGATAAGGATGAGTTGCCCAAGCTGGTTGAATTGGGGGATATTCGCGGCGATTTGCAAATGCACACCACCGCTTCCGATGGCCACGCCAGCATCGAGGAGATGGCCGGCGCCGCGAAAAAGCTTGGCTACCAGTACATCCTTATCACCGACCACTCCAAAGCCGTAACCATCGCCAACGGCCTGAATGAAGAGCGTGCCATGGAGCACATCGAGCGCATACACGCCGCGCGTAAAAAGGTGAAGGGCATCGAAATCTGGGCGGGCTCGGAAGTGGACATCATGGGTGATGGCAGCCTGGATTATCCCGACGAATTATTGAAGCAATTTGACATCGTGCTGGTCAGCGTCCATTCACGGATGAACATGCCCGCGGAAGCAATGACGGCGCGCCTGCTGCGGGCCCTGGAGAATCCTTACGTGCGCATCCTGGGCCACCCCACTGGCCGCCAGATTCTGCGGCGCGACCCCTTCCGGTTCGATATTGAAAAGGTCTTCGCCGCGGCCAAGAAATTCGGCGTCATTCTGGAGGTCAATGCCGCCCCCGAACGGCTCGATCTGTGCGACCGCCATGTGAAGCTGGCGCGCGATCGCGGCATGAAGGTCATCATTTCCACGGACGCACATGACCCTCAGCACTTCAAGCTGATGCGCTACGGCGTCACCACCGCGCGCCGCGGCTGGATGGAAAAGTCGGGGGTGCTCAATACCCTGCCCCCGGAAAAACTTCTCGCCAGTCTGCGTCCTCTGCCGCATTAATCGGGTGATCGGGAGAACAGAAAACCGCCTTCGGCCAGCCAACTGCCTGCTGCGGGTTCGCCCGATCGGGAAATCCGGGACAGTGATCGAAATTGGGCAATTATTGGCTTGAGTCTTCCACGCAGTAGGAGCCATGATTGGAAGCCTTGCAGGAGGACACGTGGATTTATCGCAGAAGTTGGCACTCGCCGCCCTCATATTGAGGGGTCTAGCTTTGCCGCAGATCCGAAAACGGCCCACAAGCACGAGCCCTCTCCTCATCCAGCGGACCTTCACAAGTACATATGCTCAAAGAAAGAGAAATTAAAAAGCATACCCTGGCCGCCTTCCCACATCGTTATGCCCGGGACCAAGAAGAAAGCGGACACAGAGGAAGGGCCCAAGGAAGATATTGACCAGTCCTGATACTCCTCGTCGTATTCGGTGTCAAAGAACATTAGATGTCAAAATAGGACGCTACCCAATCCTGGCAGTTATTGACATTAACTGCCATAGGCGCTATTTTAAGATTTATGGAAATGACTTCGTTTAACATTTCGATGCCCAAGGCCCTCAAGCAATACATTGAGAATCAAGTTGCTGGTGGAACTTACAGCACGCCCAGCGAGTACGTTCGCGGGCTCATTCGCGAAGACCAGAAACGCCGCGCCAAGGAGGCGATCGAGTCAGCGCTCATGGAGGGGCTGAGGTCCGGCCCGGCGGTAGAGATCGATTCAGCCTACTGGGCGCGCAGGCGGAAAGAGCTTCGGGAAAGACATAGGCGCGCGCGGATCAAGCGGTGAAAAACCGCATCCTCCTCCGGCCTGCGGCTGAGCGGGATCTGAGTGACCAGGCTGAGTACCTGACTCAACATCAGAACTTGCCGACTGGTCTTCGCTTCCTCCGCGCCGCGGAAGAAACCATCCGGCTGCTCGCCCGCCAGCCCGAAATGGGTACGCGAACGGAGTGCCGAAGTTCGTTCCTCGAGGGCATGAGAATGTTCCCACTGAAAAGATTCCCAAACCACCTCGTCTTCTACCGGTATATGAAAAGCGATATCGAGATCATCCGGGTTTTACATGGCGCGCGCGACATCGAAAGTCTATTCAAGCACCGCGCAGAAGATGGCGAGGACTCTCTTGGCGCCGATCAGAAGGGCAAGGCCACCGGATGACCTCGCCCCCTTCCCTTCCTGCGGCGATTATTTTCGACATGGACGGCGTGCTGGTGGATAGCAGCCCCTTCCATATTCGCAAGTGGACAAGCCTCTTGCAGGCGCACGGCATTTCTATCGATGAGCAGGAACTGCGCAAGATTGTTCTGGGGCCCGCCAACGAAGCGACTTTCCGGCACTTCCTGGGGGCGGATCTCACCCGCGGGCAACTGGCCGCACTCGGGGAAGAGCTGGACGCAAACTTCCGCCGGGAAATTGGACCCCATCCCCCCACGATTCCGGGGGTGCGGCGTTTCATCGCCGAATGCCATGCGCAGGGAATCGCCATGGCGGTGGCTTCCGCCGCTATCGCGAGCAACGTGACATTCCTGATCTCGGCGCTGGAATTGGGGGAATACTTTCGCGAAGTGTTGGCGGTTGACGCAACCGCCCAGCCCAAGCCGGCCCCCGATATCTACCTGATGACGGCCGGGAAGCTGGGGGTTGACCCCGCGGCGTGCGCCGTCTTCGAGGATTCCTTCGTCGGCATCGAGGCCGCCAAGCGCGCCGGAATGAAATGCGTCGCCATTGCCTCCACCTTCTCTGCGGAGGATCTCCGTCGCGAAACGCACGCGGATTTGATTGTCCCCGACTTCGAAGGCATTTCACTTCCAACGGTGCGCCAACTTTTCAATGGCGCGGGCGCCACGCCTGGTCCGCGCATGCTGAACTGATCCGCCCCAACAACCGGAGGGCGGACAGGCGAGAGAAACCATAGACATTTCGGCAGTGCGCGTGTACGATAGCCTGAAGTTCTTTGGGCGTGCAAATACACAACACAAAGGGGGGTAACCAATGTCCATTCTGATGCTGACGTTTGCAGCCACCAGTGGCCGCATTTCGCCCATCATCCCGGCAGCCTTGGTTGTATTCGGGGTGATTCTGTTTATCTTTGGGTTTTTGAAATATCGCGAGTACCGGGTCCTTGCAGATACCCCCAAAGTCCCCATCCGCAGCGTGTCCATGGGACTGTCTCACGTGGCGGGGACGAGCACCGGCGGCCAGCCGTTAACCAGTCCGCTAACGCAAGTCCCGTGCTATTACTACGAAGTAAAAGTGGAAAAGAAAGTAAAGAGGGACAATCAGGATAAATGGGAAGAAACTCAGAAGGAAAGAGCGGAAGTCCCCTTCTACCTGCAAGACGAAACCGGGTTCATTCTGGTCAATCCGGAAAGGGCGGAGTACAACCTGCCGCAAGCCTTTTTTGGTGAACTCCGGCCGCCCACATTGATATCGCTTGGCCACGCCCAGCGCAAGGTCGACCCATCGCTCGGTGTCCCGGCTCCCACCGACGAGCATTTGCGGGCCTATTTGAACGGCAGCTTCAGCCAGGCGCGGGCGGCGCTCCAGGGTTCCAAAATCCCCGGAGCCAAGGCGCTGGACAAGGGAATGGCGGTTGCCGAGAAGATGCAAATGCTCGGAGTCTCGATTGGTTCGGGCGGCATCAGCATGGATTTCGGGAACCATGAATACCGCTTCACGGAATTCTGCCTGCCGGCCGGCCGGCCCACCCATGTGCTCGGCACTTGTACGGAAAATCCCAACCCCGCCAACGAAAACGACCGCAACCTCATCAAGAAAGGTGAGAACGAGAAGACCTATCTTATCTCGACGAAGTCGGAAGAAAAACTTGAGGGAAGCCTGAAACTCCAGGCATTTTTCATGATCTTCATTGGCGCGGCATTGATTCTGGGTGGCGCCGCACTGGGCCTCCACTCCGCGCATTTGCTCTAATGCGGATTTCTTGCCACGCGGCAACGCTATTGGGAGCCGCCGGCAGATAGGGGACTCTCCCCCGCTGAAGCCGCGGCTCCTGTCCCTTTTTCTTCCCCGCCCCTGCTCCCTACCTTGTGAGGAGCGCCTGGGACGAGTATCCTGATTTCCGTGTGTAACCATTTGGGTGACCTCCGTGGGGGTTTTCCGCGAAGTTGCCTGCTTCGCAGGAATCCTGTTTTACCCCATTCTTAGGGGGTCCCCAAATGGTTTAATCAGATCCGCCTGCCCTCAGACGGCTTCAACCGCGCATAACCGAGGTTAAATAGAATCCCCCTTTTCGCAAAATCTGCCAACTCGGGGTCAAACTGTGGCATCCTATTGATCGACCAAGGGCATATTTGTGACCATTCCGATCTGGTTCTTTGCTTCGGCGCAGGGACTGTTGCGTCCGATCAGCGACATTCTGGGGCCGTCCGCGCCTCTGGACGTTGGTTATCGCCAGATGTATAACCTTGAGTTCAGCAACGCTCACGCGACCTTCGACAACTACATCAGGGCACATTCTGAGGATCCTTTTGGCCCCACGTCGGAGGGCGCCGCTTACCTGTTTGACGAATTGAACCGGCTAGGCGTTTTGCAGACGAGATTATTTGTGGATGACGAAGGATTCAGGGACCGAGCGAAACCGTTGCCGGATCCGGGCGTGCGGGAAAAGTTCAATGCGGCCATCGCCCAGAGCCAGTTGCTGGCGAACGCGGTCCTCCAGCATTCCCCGGACGACCGCAACGCCATGTTCGCCACGGTGCTGAATCTAGGTCTTGAATCCGATTATCTGGCGCTGGTGGAAAAGCGTGACTTGGCCTCCCTGGCTTATACCATGCGCGCCGGGTTGGCGGCTAAGAAGTTGCTGGCGATTGACCCGGCCTGTTACGACGCCTGTCTCGCCATCGGAGTCGAGAACTACATCTTGAGTTTGAACCCTGCCCCCGTCCGCTGGCTGCTGCGCCTTTATGGCGCAGAGACCGACAAGGAAATCGGAATCGAAAAGTTGCAATTGACCGCCGCCCAAGGACATTACTTGTTGCCCTTTGCGCGGCTTCTACTGGCCGTTGCCGCCCTGCGCGACAAGAATCGCGGCGAAGCCAAAGAACTGATTCAGAACCTGGCGCAGGAGTTTCCCAACAACCAACTTTACAGGAGAGAACTCTCGCGGCTCCAATAAATCCGCTTCACCATGCGGAGTCGTGGGCAAAATTGAAATCATGAAGATTGCGAGTGTTGGCAGTGCCTTCCCCAAAAACTATTATTCCCAACCCGTGCTCAGCGCCGCCCTGAAGAAATATTGGAATGGCCGCCTTAACAACCCCGAGGTTGTGGACAGGATGCACGCCCACGCCGAGATCGACGGGCGTTTTCTCGCGCTGCCCATCGATGCGTATTACAAAATGACGACTTGGGGACAGTTTAACGATGCCTGGATCGATTGTGCCCAGAATCTTGGCCAACAGGCGCTCTGCCAAGCGCTCGCGAGCGCGGGGCTTGCAGCGCAGGATATTGACGCCTTGTTCGTGGTCTCGGTCACAGGTATTGCCAGTCCCTCGCTCGACGCCCGACTGGTCAACCGCATGGGTCTGTCCCCGCGGGTCAAGCGAGTTCCCATCTTCGGTTTGGGCTGCGTGGCGGGAGCTGCGGGAATCGCGCGCGCGGCGGACTACGTGCGTGGGTTCCCGGGCCATATTGCCGCGCTACTTTCGGTGGAGCTTTGTTCGCTGACCCTCCAGAAGGAAGACGTTTCCATGGCCAATCTGATTTCCGCGGCACTGTTTGGCGATGGCGCTGCGGCCGTGATCGTCGCGGGCTCGGAAAGGACTTACCCGGGGGCGGAAATCCTGGACACGCGCTCCGTCTTTTATCCGCAGACGGAGCACATCATGGGCTGGGACATTTCCGAAAAAGGCTTCCAGATTGTGCTTTCTGCGGCGTTGCCCCAACTGATTGTGGACCGTTTGGGCGGCGACGTGGACGATTTCCTGGCGGACCACAGCCTGACCCGCAAGGACATCAGCCGGTGGATCCTGCACACGGGGGGACCCAAAATTCTGGAAGCTACCGGCACGGCGCTGGGGCTGTCGAAGGAGGACATGCGACCGTCATGGGAGTGCCTGCGGAGGGTCGGTAATCTTTCCTCCGCCTCCGTGCTCCTGGTGCTCGAGGACGTTTTTAAACGGCAGCGCCCGGAAGTGGGCGCATACTCCCTGCTGGCTGCCATGGGACCGGGCTTTTGCTCGGAGTTAGTCCTACTCAGGTGGAATTGATGGGTTCCCATATCCTGGATACCGATGTTTTCATCGCGGGGGGGGTGGCCCCGCGGGGCTGGCCACGGCGATTGCGGCCCGGCAGCGGGGCCTGCGCGTGGTGGTGGCGGACCTGGCGCGACCGTCGCCGCTGTTCTTCCCTGCCTGATAGCATCCCTGGTAACGGCTCAGCCGGCCAGCGCTCCTCAGCACTTGTTCTTTCACGTTACCCTGGGGCCGCAGTTCCAGGGTCCTGTATCCGGCCGATTGCTTCTCTTTGTTTCTGCCGGGCACGGCGATAAGGCAGTCGGCATGAACATGCTGGAACCCGCCAAGACTTACATTGCGGCCAGAGAGGTTCCCTATCTTGCGCCCGGACAGACCGTAGAGATTGACGCAGATGACGCCGTGTTTCCATCGCCCCTGTCAAGAGCGGGTCCGGGAGATTACCAGGCACAGATGATTCTGGATGTCGCCCATACCTACAACTATTCGGGCCACTCCCCATGTTTAACCGCACCACGGGGGCAGTGGATCCCAAGGTGATTGCCTACTGGGGAGAGCACTACGACATCGCGCACCGCATTGAGACGAGTTGGACGACGCTCGAGCCCGACCTCCGTGGCAAGATTCATCTCTTTGTCGGGACTGACGATACCTTCTATCTGGCTAGCCCGGCGCACCGGCTGCAATCCTTGCTGGACCGCCTGAATGGGGAGGCACAGTTCACCTTTATTCCCGGGAGGACACACTTCGACCTGTATCAGAAAGGTGACGACAAGTACGCGCTTTTCGATCAGATTGCCACTGAGATGTATGCCGTCGCCAGGCCTGACAGCAAATCCAGAATAAATTAAAGGCAGCCTCCAGCCTGGAGGCCGTATGTCGTATGCCCTCCGATTTACGAGCTGTCAGGGCGGACCATCGAGACCGGGTTCGCAGGGGCGGAACGCAAAGAGGAGAAGAATCCCAATGACGGAGGTAATTCGCTCATGGAACGCTCTTCCCGCCGCACCGTGGGGTACCCCTGGTTTTTGATCCCCATCGCTGTGGTATCGTTTGCCGCCCTTGCCTACCCGCTCTATGTGATCCGGCCATTCCGCCATCAGGGACCGCGCGAGCTGGCGGCGGCGCTCGAGGTTATTCAGATTCGACCGCCTATTTAAGTCGTCTGCGCAATTTGCGCTCTGCTTGGGCTGTTCTGGTATTGGCGGGTGCAGCCCCAGGTTTGGCGGCGAAGGCTGGCGGCTGCCGGCGCTTTACTGGTATGCACCTTTGCCGTCTTAACCAGGGTGAACATCTTTGAGCTGATGTTTCATCCGGATGCTCGTCCGCAATTTGTATCAATTCAGCAAGCCAAGGTGGACCCGGACGACATGGTCATGGCCGTCAAACTGGGCGGCATGGC
>PLWR01000203.1 GCA_003165615.1 Acidobacteriota bacterium
AGTTTTGAGACGGCCTCCAAGGGGGCGAGGGGCGGGGGTGAGGGGGTGTTTGTCACTCAATTTCGCAGCGCTCAGTAGGTCGCCCCTTTGGGGCTCAAAATTGGCACGCGCTCTTTGGGGCTCATGATCGTCGTGGTTTTCCGCCCGATCCAAAACCTTCAAGCCTTGCGCGCGGCGTGGAGGATTCTGTCGACAAATCCGCCGGGGGCGCAGAAGCTGGCGATGTCCTTGCCTTGCAGGGCGGCGGGCAGGGCCCACAGCATCATGTTCTGATCGTAGTGGCTGCCGAAGAGGCGATCTCCCGTATCTCCGGCGATCACGTTGGGCTGGTTCCAAAGCGACCCTTCGATGATGGTCAAAGCATGCATCGCCCGCCGGGCAATTTCCAGCCCGAACTCCCGCTTTCCCGCGTAAATGTAAGTCATCGCCAGCATGAAAAGCTCGGGAGTAAAGTAGGCAATCGATCCATAGCCGACACCTTCCGGCAGCTTGCCTTCGGCGGTGGTAAAGTTCGCCACTCCTTCCGGCGCCACCCTGGCACACGTCTCCCGAATGGTCTGCAAGGTCTTCTGCACCCGGTCGGCGCGAAACACGCCGGGCAAGCCGTGGAAGCGGCACATCCATTCGCCATCAAGCTGGTAGGCGAAAATGGCATCTCCCACTTTTCCGGTCTTGGGCTCGTTGTAGGCAAGGTAGTAGCCGTTGCCCCACATTTTGGACTCCATCGCCCCGCTGCCTTGCTCGAGCCACTCGTGGCACTCGCGCGCGAACGCCTGGTCACCCACCTTTTCCGCCATCCGCTGGGCCATGCGCAGATTGGCCAGATGAATTCCACCCACGTGCGAGGTCATGCCAAACCACAGAATGGCTTCAAACCACTCCAGGAAATGGCCGGGCCGATCACCCTTGCGCTGCGGATCCACATCGCCGCTGGGGACGCTGATGATCCCGTCGGCGCCATCTTCCGGGCGCAGATTCATGGTGAAAATCGTGTTGCGCTTGATGGACTCGTAGAACTCGCGCAGCACGGCGTCATCGCCGGTGCGCTGCCAGTAGCGATCGACCAGATCCACATAGCACGGTCCGTTCGTGGTGGTCTGATAACCGGGCGTGGGCATGGCGAACTCCGTCCCCGCCGTCTGTTCGTAGCCGCCCTCGGAGTAACCCACCAGCCCACCCCAGATCCATACCGCGGCCCCGCTCGAAAACTGATACGCCTTGTACCCGCGCAACGACGATAGCGCCAGGTCAGGGAAGAAATACACCAGCGGAGCGTTGGCGTAGAAGGTGTCCGGGATTGGTTCAATCGCCGGGTCTTCCACAATGCCGTCCAACAGCCCGAACAGGCCGTCTTCCGGCCGGCACCAGGGCCCAATGGGCGGTCGCGCCGCCGCCCACAGGCTGTTAATCGGGAACAGATAGAGCATGTTGATCAGGGAATCACGCAGCCAGACCGGCAGGCTCTCCTCCGCATAAACCACCTCCTGCCAGGCCAGAATTCGACGCAGCAGGGATTCGTGCTCGCGGCTGAAGAACCGCGCCACCTCCAGGGCATTCTGATACCGCGTCGCATACATGTGCATGAAGGTGTGCGAACCTTCACCAATCCACATCGGTGCGAACCAGGCGAGCACGAAGCGTACTGACTTCTCTTCTCCCGGCTGCAGGCTGTAACCAACGGAAATAGACCCACCGAAGTCCTTCTCCTCCGGCTGGGGAAGCTCCGACCCAATCAGGCCCCACACCGCACCGGTCTTAATAGGGTCGGGAAACCAGATGGCCCCGCCGGTGTGGACCCCCACATCGCCGATGACGCCCAGCGCGTATCCAATTTCCTTCACTTTCTCCGAACTCACCACCAGGCCGCTGAACTCTCCGCGCACCTCCTGGCGCAAGGCACGCGTCTCCTCCGGGGCCTCGGGAATCCAGGTGTGGCCGAAAGGAATGAACGGAACTTTGCGGCGCGGGCTGTGCGTCGTGATCTGGGCCTCGGCCTGCGTCGGCCCGGGAAAGCTGCACGCCACCCGCCCTTCCTGCACGCTGGAGGACGTGTTGCGCAGGTGCAATTCAAAGACCGCCCCCGGGGTGTTGCTCGCTGCCGAGTCCCCCAACACGAAAGGCGCCCAGGACCGCAGCCCGACACTGAGCGGGCAATTGGGCATCTCAAATTCCATGTCGGCGATCGGGTAATGGCCCCAGTAGTGAATCTCGGTGGGAAGCTGCACTCCCCCGAACATGAACCCACCATAGGTCCCCTGGTCGCTCGTGAGCGCCCAAACTTGTTTCCCCACGGTCAAGGCCATGAAATTTGTGCCGAGAGGTCCACGCTGCGGGCAGAAGGAGTTGTAAGCCGTGCAGTAACCGAGCGTGCCGTTGGTTTCAAGGTTGAGGCGGCCCGTATCAATGCTGCCCAGGGGCATCCCCTGCTCGGGTGGCTGGCGCTTGCGGTAGATTACCCCACAGGCGGGCTTGGTAAAACCTGCGGCGGGAAACTCTCGCCATTCCCGGGAGGGCAGGTCGGTGGGAAAGAGCCTGGCGGGATTTCCCGCGGCGCTCTGCGCGCGAAGCCTAAGAGCGGTAAGGCTGGTGAGTCCCCCCGCCAAATTCAGCAAAGCGTTTCTTCGATCCATAACGGTAAACCCTCAAATGGCTCCCGAAGGGGGAGCTCTAGAGATTGCGGAAGAACTGATAGGCGGTGTCATTCTGAGCCCGCATTTTGGGCGAAGAACCCCTGCAGTTCACGCCCCCCAAAGCGCCTGCGGTGCGCCGCAGGTAAACCAGCTTCCCGCTGGCCGGTAGCATACTCCTCACCAGCACCACTGGCAATTATCGCCTGGACTTTTATATGAACCCTCAGTCGATTCCGCACATCCAAGGGAATACGGAGGTGTGACCATGTATGCAATTATCGGTGCGAGCGGGAATACAGGGAAAGTTGTTGCTGAGAAGCTTCTAGCCCATGGGGAAAAGGTTCGAGTGATTGGCCGCGAGGCCAAGCGTCTGGAAGGTCTGGTTCAAAAGGGTGCGGAGGCATTCGTTGCCAACGCCAGCGATGCGGCGGCGCTGACGCAAGCCTTTAGTGGCGCGAAGGCGGTTTATCTGATGATTCCGCCCAACCCCGCGCACCCCAACGTGCGGGAAGACCAGGAGCGGGTAAGCGATGCCCTGGTGGCGGCGGTCAAGAATGCCGGCGTGGAGTATGCCATGGTTCTTAGCAGTATTGGGGCCGACAAGCCGGACAAGACGGGGCCGGTGGTGGGCTTGCATAACCTGGAACAGAAACTGAAGGGGGTTGCCCCGTTGAAGGCTGTCTACCTTCGCGCCGGCTACTTTATGGAAAACCTGCTACCTCAGGCAATGATCATCAAGAGTTTTGGAGTGACGGGTGGTCCGCTGCGTAGCGACCTGAAAGTGGCGATGATTGCCACGCAGGACATCGGCGCCGGGGCAGCCGAGGCGCTGCTGAAACTTGACTTCAAGGGCAAATCGGCGCGTGAGCTCCTGGGGCAGCGCGACTTGACCTATACCGAGGTGGCGTCCGTCATCGGCGAGGCGATTGGCAAACCCGGACTCGGGTATATGCAGCTCGGGCCTGAGCAGCTTAAACCCGCCCTGGTGCAAATGGGCATGTCTGCCAACATGGCTGATCTTCTACTGGAAATGTCAGACTCCCTGAACTCCGGATATATGGCGGCACTGGAGCCCCGCTCGGCGCAGAACACCACGCCCACCTCCATTGAAAGGTTCGTCGCCGAACAATTGGCGCCCCAATTCACCAGCAAACCCGCCGGGGCATAGCCGCGGCCTGATATGGGGGGGTTCGATCAGGGCCGACGCGACCGGCACAGGTGATCTGTACCGGCCGCGCCGGAGTGATGCCTTAAAACAAGAGATGCAGACTGAGTTGGAGGAAGCGCGAGCTGCCGATGGTGTGTTGAATTTGCCCAAGGTCACCCTCGGGAGGGATCGAAGGCGGCCCCTCGTAGTAGGGCAAGAAGTCCACATCGTTGTTGGGCGTGTCAAAATCGGGTTGGTTGAAGATATTGAACGCGTCGACCTCGAAGCGCAGGTTGAAGCGGTCCTTGATGATGGGAAACTGCTTGGCCAGACTCATATCGAAGCGCACTTGGAAGGGGCCGCGGAACATGTTCCGGCCGGTGGTCCCGTAAACGGACTCGTAGATATCGCACCCAGTGGAGTCGCAGGGTGGCACGCCGTCCTGGCCGGGCGCGACAAACTGCGGGGAAAAATCGCTGGAATTGAGCACCGGCTTGCCCGCATTCACGCCCGTGGTGCCCTGAAGTTCCGCCTGCTTGGCGGTTACTTTCGCGGCGAGCGGGACGATGGGGTTTCCGATCTCATCGTACGTGCCATAATATAAGCCCGCCACCGAACCCGAGTAGTCGTAGACGCTATAGGGCTGGCCGCTCTGGGCCACGGTCTGTCCGCCAATTGTCCAGCCGTTCACGGCGTACCCGAGGGCCCTGTTGTTCCTGGCGAAAGTCGGGAGCGTGTAGCTGTAATTGATCAGGAGCACGTGCGTCTGGTCGAAGTCCGCCGAGCCATAGTTGGCTCGCGGAACCAGCGGGTTGTTCCCCGTGACGAACAAGCCCAGCCCGCTCTGCTCGTCGAGAGCATGGGAGTAGGTGTAAGAAGCGGTGAATTGTAACCCGTGGGACATGCGCTTGCGAACCTGAAGCTGCAGGGCATTGTAATTGGAGATGCCCTCCGCCTCATACTGCACGGAATTCATGTCATAGCCGAGATAGGGGACGCGGACCTCCGCGTTGCCGGCATAATACGGCGCCGGGCACAGTGGTTCGAGGTCCAGCGGCGTCGCGCCGCTGTAGTAAGCGTTGCACTCGCTGAGCGGGCTCAAGCCACCGTAAGAATAAGTCTGGCCGTTCACCGGATGCGACGGCGTGGCGATTAGCGACTGGTTGAAGGGGACGGGCAGGACTTCATGCACGCCGCGGTTACCCACATAGGCGAGATCGAACAGCCAGTTGTTGGAGAGCTGGTATTGAAAGTCAAGGGTCCAGTTCTGGGTGTTCGGCAGCTTGTTGCCAGTGTCATAGCCGCCGTACGTGAAGGGGCCAAACAGGTTGCCCGAAGGCCAGTATCCGGATGCGGTTTGTGACAGGTTGGGCAACAGCGCCTGGAATCCCGCGGCGGTGGCGGGCAGTGGCGCCGGCTCGGTTGTGCCGAAGGGCGCCGAAAGGCTAGCTCCCCTCTTGCCGGCAATCGGCTCGACGAACGGCGGCGCCAGGGTTACGCCGAACGGACCATTGAATCCCGAGCCGGCACTGGGCGATAAGTAGCTGAACAGCTCGCCGCGATCGTAGTAGATGCCGTAGCCGGCGCGCACGGTCAGTTTCGAATACGGCGTCCAGGCGATGCCGATGCGCGGGGCGAAACCCCACTGGTGATTCTGCATCAGGGAATTGCTGGCCCCCGTCGTGGCGGCGGTCGGGCTATTCCCCGCAATTTCCAGACCGGAGTTGGTGATGGTATCCGTGGAGGCATTGTACGCATACAGGGCGGGGTTGAATGCGGTCAGCTTGCCATATTTCTCCGAGAGCGGCCCGTCCAAATCCCAGCGCAGGCCGGCGGTAATCGTCAGGTTGCTGCGAACTTTGAAGTTGTCGTTGACATACGCGCCCGCGGTATTGGACCGGTAGTAGCGGTTCGCCGAACCCGCGAACGCATCTCCGCCGTACAGCGACCCCTTCACAAAGCTCTCAAAGTCCTCGAAGGCGACGACATCACTGTTGATGTTGTTGTTGATAATGTTGAGTTGCGCGTGGTCCAATTGCCCGCCGAACGCGATCGTGTGCCGTCCTTTCACCATGTTCAGCGAGGACTCGAATTCCCATTGGTTCTGGAACATGCCGGCATTGCCAAAACTGGTGCTGGGGCCGAATTCCAGACCGTTGCCAACCGTCGGGTCCGCCGTGGTGATTTCGAACTGGGGGAATGTCGTCGAGCCCAGCAGATTCATGCCCAACTGAGACGGAGTGAAGTCCTGCCCCGTTTTTCCGTAAGCCCGCAGGCGCGTGAACCCGACGTGCTGCTCCCAGGTGACGGAGGGGGACAGTATCAAGCTGTTGGTGATGGTGCCTACGTCACTCCCCGCCGAAAGCTGCTGCGCGAAACCCAGCAGGGACCCGACGGCGCCAAAGGGATTGGTGGTGGGATTGTCCTGAACGTAGTACTTTGCCGACAGGCGATCCTTCTCGCTTATTTGATAGTCGATGTTGGCAATACCCTGATTAACCGGGGCTATCGAGTTCGGCCCCTGAACCACGGCATCGTAGCCGAGCGTGTAGGCGGTTGTTCCATTGGTGATTTGCGGGGTGGGAATCAGGTATTGTCCGTTGGGAAGCTTGGCCTGAAGCATGCTCATCGCCACCGGACTAACCTGGCTGGCCGTGAACGAAGTCGTGCCGTAGGTCGAATTGACGGCGGCGACGATGCCACCCACGCTGCGATCGTTGGTCAGCCCCATGGGCACGGTGGCGTCCTTCGTGGATTCCGCCGCATCGGAGACACGGATCCCCTGATAGGAGAGGAAGAAAAACAACTTGTCCTTTTTGATGGGTCCGCCGAAGGTGGCGCCGAATTGGTTGCGGTTCAGGAAGGGATTGGGGAGGTTGTCCGCATTATAAAAGAAGGGCGCGGCGTTCATGTCGCTGTTCTGCCATTCCTCCCAGGCGCTTCCGTGAAGTTGGTTCGTGCCGGACTTGGTCAACACGCTGATGTGCGCGCCGCTGTTGTTGCCTTGCGTCGCGTCAAACATGGCGGCATTTACGGAGATCTCCTGGATCGCGTCGGTGGGAGGCGTGGGCAGGGATTGGCCAATCGCGCCGTACACGGAAGTGCTGGTTTGAATGACGCCACCGGCGCCGAAGTTCTCACCCGTGTTCAGCACGAAGCGGTTCTCACCCACCTGGCTGGTGGAGTTTCCGTTGAACAGGTTGTTGGTGCTGACGCCGTTCAGCGAGAAGCTGTTGCTGGTGTCGCGGTTGCCATTGGCGAAAATGGCCTGATTGCCGAGTCCGGCGTTGGCCCCAGAGCCGGCAAGAAAGTCCGCGTGCACGCCCGGAGCCAGAATCGCCAGTTGCGTGAAGCTGCCGGTGCCCAGTGGCGTGTCCTGAATGGTCATCTGGTCAACCACGTAGCCATTGGTGGCGTCCGTCTGGTTCCTGAGCGCCACGGCCGTCACCTCCACCGTCGTGCTGACCGCGCCAACCTTTAATGCGCCATCGACCGTGGTAGTCCGGTCGCTCGTAACTAAAACCTGGGTGTGGGTCTCGGTCTCAAAACCGCTCTTGGTGAAGCTCAACACGTAGGTTCCGACGGGAAGATTGGAGACAGAGTAAGATCCGCTGGACTTCGAGTGTACGGTCACCTCGAGATTGGTAGCCACATTGCGCGCCTTCACTTCGGCATCTTGTACGATGGCGCCGGAAGCATCCAATACCGTCCCAGAAATACTTCCGACGGTTTGTTGGGCCTGACAGGGCATTTGTGCGCCGATGAGCGCCACCAGAATCAAAACGGCGACCACCAGGAAGCTCCGCAACAGGCTGCGCTGACAGTTCGTCTCTTGTTTCATAGCCCTCCTTGAATATTCCCACCCTCCGGGGGGGAAGGTCCGGATTTTTTGTTTGCAATCCTCCGGGAGCGGCCCGCTCCCTTGCGTTACGTCAAATATCTAAACTGGGGCCGGTTAAGATTTGCGACTTTAATTGTCAAATCTTGGTTACGTTCCACCCCAGTCAGATTGTTCCCGTTTGGAAGAATATTAGTACTCGCAAACCGGTGTCCAAACTCCCGGAAATTAGAAACTGCCGTAAGTGTCTCAGTTTCAAGAAGCAGGATTCCGATGCCCTCCGCCCGACCTTACTGCGCTATGAGATAACGTAGGAGGCCTCCAATTCCCCATAGCGGGAAGGCCCAGCAAGAAACTCTATGTTACAAAAGGGTTAACTTATTATTACAGCGATTGGCGAGGAGCGGGCGGTTGATTGAGGTTGGGGACCTTCTGCGCCATTGCCTGAATTCATTGGCAAAATGGCTGCTGCGACAACAATTCCATGCGTCGGGATTGGCAAAATTCCCGCCGCACCCGGCGGCGAACCTCTCCCTTGCGGTCCATAAGAATTGTTTATAACTTTTACAACACTTTCTTTGACCAGGTAAGCAGGGTCCACGGCGCGGTATCGCCCTGCCCATCCGTCCAGGAGGGATGGCGGCCGCCGGAGTTCGGAAAGTGAATGAAAGAGTTGGCTAGGGTGCAAGGCTAGAGCCGGCGGGTGGCAAAATCATGCCCCCCCGAGTCCAAACCAACCTTGCAGGGCGTGCGCAATCTTGCCATGGAAGCTTCAAGCGCGTGGGGTCCTGGACTCGGCGACAGGTGCTTCTAGCGCTTAGTGGCATTAATAAGCGATATTATTTGTG
>PLWR01000065.1 GCA_003165615.1 Acidobacteriota bacterium
TCAGCCGACGGATTACTCCGCGGCCCTTTCTCGTTGGATGGCAATGAGCAAGCCAGGATTCCGATTTAAGAGCCTCCGAGGAAGGCAGACTACGCCTACCAGCTCTTTGAGTAACAAGTGGACTCAATGCTGTTGTGTGAATTTTGTTTTCGCTGAACGTCACGCCTAATGATCGGGCCTGGCCCGCGAAGAG
Source organism: Acidobacteriota bacterium (assembly GCA_003165615.1). The sequence goes on from PLWR01000065.1 coordinate 194, forward strand.
CAAAAAGCCGCACAGTTTCTGACAGGCGAACCGCTGCGCTTGACATTACCGGGTAGAAGTGTTATACAATCTAACGCTATGATATTTAACATTCGTAACCGCAAGGCACCCACTCCGCTGGAGCAGTTCATTATGGACTATGTGTGGGCATGTCCCAATTGCACGGCCGAGATGTGCCGTGAAGGGCTGACCAGCCAGCGCCCGCTGAAGGATTCGACAANNCACCGCCGAGATGTGCCGTGAGGGTTTGGCCAGGCAGCGCCCGCTGAAGGATTCGACAATCCGCACGATTCTGCGAAAGCTGGAAGAGAAGGGCTACGTGACCCATGAGGTCGACGGCCGGACTTTCGTTTACCGCGCGGTGGACACCAAGCGCAACGTGGCCGTGCACGCGGCGCAGCAGCTCATCGACCGCTTTTGTGGCGGGTCCGTGGAGGAGTTGCTGGTGGGATTGGTGGACAACCAGTTATTGCAGCCGAAGCAGTTGCAGCGGCTGGCAGAGAAGATTGCATCGCGCAAGGAGGAGAAAGCATGACCACGATACAGTTTCTGGCGGAGTGGGCTCTCCCTTCCTCGATCCTGATCGTGAGCGGAGCGATGCTTGTGCAGGCGCTGCGAGTGAAAGATCCATCCATCCGTTTAGCGGCGTGGACAGCAATGCTGTGCGCCTCTCTGGCGATTCCGGCGCTCACTGTAGCGTTGCCGAAACTGCCCTTAGTCGTAATGCGGGTAGCGCCTGCGCGGATCGAAGCGCCCGTGGTGGTCTACCACGCTCCGGAGGAGCCGATGCCTGCCGTGTCCCGCCCAGACGTTGGAGTGGAGAGGCCCGCCGTTAGCGTTTCCAAACCCTTCAACTGGATGCGTGCCGCCGTAATGATCTACGTTCTTGTCGCCCTCGGGCTTTTGCTGCGCCTGTGCCTCGGTTTGGCGATGAGCCTGCGTCTGCTACGCAGCAGCCGTATGACTCGAGAGGTGACGGAAGGAATTGAAATTCGCGAATCGGACCGCGTGGCGTCGCCGGTGGCGCTGGGGATCGCGCGGTCAGCCATCGTGCTCCCCAGCGATTGGCTCGCGTGGGATGGCGCCAAGCTGGATGCGGTGCCGGCGCATGAGCGCTCGCACATCCGGCGTCACGACCGCGCGGTGCAACTGCTCTCGGCGATTCATCGGGCGCTGCTGCCCGCTGAGTTGGTTCCTGCACCGGCGCATCGTGCGTGCGGCGGAAGAAGCAAGTGACGATGCGGCACTGGCCGTAACCGGCGATCGCGCCTTATACGCCGAAATGCTGCTGGACTTCATCCAGCGCGGGGGGAGAGGAGCGAGCTGGCAGGGAATGCCGATGTCGCGGTACGGCCGGGCAGACAAGCGCATCCATCGCATTCTGGATGGAACAGTCCTGTCGCGCGGAGTCACCCGGTGGAGTTTGACCACGATTCTGGCCTTGGGATTGCCTCTTGCGTACGTGGTGGCGTGCGCGCATCCGCAGAGCGCACCGCAAGCGCAGGCGGGGCCCGTTCAGACGGAGGGAAAGCCGTCGGCGGTTGACGCACTCCCGGTCAAGCCTGGAGTGGCCGGCGGTCAGGACAGAATTACTGGAGTCATTGTTCGCGGCAACGTCAGGATCCCAGCCTCGACGTTGCGAAAGAGCATCTCGATTGTTCCGGGAGACATGTACGATCCAGCTAAAATCGAGCGCGACGTCACGGCGCTCAGGAATATAGGGTATGAGGTTCGAGAGGTGATGTCGGATGCCCCAACCGGGACCAAGGGCGGACCGATAGTCATCTTCTATGTAAGTGAAAAGCAGCACGCTGCGGCCAGTCCGAAAGCCGTGCCCGCCCATGTAACTGGCTCGGTTCCCAGCATTCAAGCACAGGACGCAGGCACCCCGTTCGTCCTCCAGGTTGAAATATACGGATATTTGAACAATCCCGATGGTGAGCTGGCTGGCCAACAAACAATAGCTCGCCGCTCAGACGGATCTACCGTGCTTGAGGACAACGCGGGTCCCCTGAAGTGGGGATTAATCGGACGGAAGGTTACGTTCGCCGACGGAAGGGAAATTAGTGTCATTGACGCGCTTGGAATCAAAACCACATGGCCTTCCCCCACCGCAAATGAATTAGCTTTTCGGAAAAAGGCCATATCACAGCGACCGGAGAATTGCGCGGGGAAAAATGAAACACTGATCGGCCACACAGAAATTTGGGATCAGAACATTACGGTCGTGAAGCTTCCTCCTGTGCCCATGATAGGAGATCTCCCTCTGTGGTTGACTGAGTGGCGGGCACCAAGTCTCGGTTGCCCGGCCTTGGAGTACCAACTCGACCAGCAGCAGGCAGACGGCTCTTTGCAGCGTGTAACGAGGTCAAAAGTCGTCAGCCTGACCATCGGAGAACCGGACGCACACTATTTCGCTATCCCCCTACATACACAGAAACCAAACCTTCGGACCGACTTCGCTTGGTGTACAAGAGGGTTGGGAAGCACGTGGACGATGCTGCGATCAAAGCCGACACGGCCCGCGAAGACAACGCATATATTGGAAACAAAAGTAATTGATGATCGTTTGGCTGTGTGATTTTGCGGCACGCTTTCATCCTCGCCCACTGCCGTGGGGTCGTCTCTCGAGCCTTCAGCTCGTAGGGCAGAGCTTGTGCAGTTCAAATCCGTCAGCCGACGGACGGCTCTTATTTTGATGAACGCCCATTCGTAGGTTAACAGGTAGACCCTCTGCTGTGGTGCAAATCTTGTTTTCGCTGAAGGCCACGCGTGATGATCGGGCCAGTAGGACAGTGACAAGTGACGAGTGACGAGAAAAGCCCGCGAAGCGCAAAACGCCGCAGAGTTTCTGAGAAGCGAAAGGCTGTGCTACAGACAAGGAGAAGGCAACATGAAGCGAGCTTGGAAAATCATCGGTCTGTTCGTTGGTGTCTTCTTACTTGCAGTCTCGATTCACGTGTTGAAGGCATCGGGGCAAGCGGAAGCAGTTACGAGCCCCTCCGAGGCTTCGAAAGACCAGGCGAGACAGGCTTTGCTCATCGTACGTGAAATTAACACCGGCGAACTGAGTTGCCGGATGAAAGACGGGAAAATAGACGAGGAGAAAAAATAATTACCTTGGGATGAGTTACTCAATGCCTCCTGCTTCACCCGTGTGCAGGGCCAGGTGTCTCATGCCGGCGGACCTCTACTTTCAACGGGGCCTGAAATCGTTCCGGGCCTTGAACTCCGCCTGGTGGTTTCTCCTGACGAGAAGCGTTGCAACCTCTGGCTGGGCCAGACTAAGGACATCGATTGCGGATTTGCCTTCTATAGCGACAAACGAGGGGTGATTTACGAGGGCAGAGAGATTGGGTGTGAGGCCCCGGCAACAGACGCAAGGGAGGTTAAGGGGAGGGTTCTTTGGGGTGATTTCCACCGCGCGCGTGGCGAGTACGATGACGCCATCGCCTCCTATGAGGATGGCTTGAAACTGGACCCTTCCAACACTGTGCTCCGGCAGAAACTTGACGCAACCATCAAGGAATGCAAGAAGGGAAATGACCTTCTGAACCTAGACTTCAAATGTGGGGGGACTGACCCTGAGGTTAGGCTGATTCCCTCGGGTGATTTCCAGCCATGGAACGCGCCAGTGACCGAAGGGCAGATGCTTCCAGACAATAGCATCGAAGGCGGCCTGAAACCCATTAATCTTGCGATGCCTCCCGTGGCGGGCTCACCAACTGGAGCCGTTATCGTCCTCGTCATAAGAATCGACCCAAACGGGAACGTTAACCCCGTAAGGTATCTTCCCGATGATAATGGACTGGGTCCGCAGGTGATGGCGGCTGCCAAGGGGTTGAAATTCGAACCCCCCATCGTAAAAGGAAAACCGGTCTCGACCAGTATCCAAGTTAAGGTCACCTTCTAAGGCGCGGTCGCGATAAAGCTCCATGCGGCCGCCCTGAATTCAGACTAGCGGTGACCCACGGGCAACGTTTTTCGCGCCGTGGATTTGTTATCATAGGAAAAGCCCACGATCACAATAGGTCGCCCACCAGTAAGATTGGCGGACTTTCAGCCGTGGCGACACCATGGGCGCTACGCCTTGACTGGGAAAGAAGGTGTGCCATGCGCAATTCATACTCCATTCTCAGGATCATAGTGGTTGCAGTTCTTCTGGCGCTGCCCGCCGTGTGGGTGGTCCCTCCGGTTCGCGCGGCGGAGGGCCCGCTCGCTCCCGTAAACCTGCGTTGCGAATATCTAACGAACCCCGTGGGCATCGACGTGCGCCAACCGCGCTTTGCCTGGGTGGATCTACACACGGCGCGGGCGCAGGTGCAGTCCGCCTATCAGGTTCTGGTGGCTTCCAGCCCGGAGCTGCTGGCCCAGAATAAGGGCGACCAGTGGGATAGTGGTAAGACCGCTTCGGACGATCCGACGCAGGTGGTTTACAACGGGAAACCCCTGGAGAGCGACCACTCCTATTGGTGGAAAGTCCGGTACTGGGACAAAGACGGGAACGCCAGCGACTATAGCCAGCCGGCGAGCTTCGACGTGGCGCTGCTTTCCGCTGATGAGTGGAAAGGTCAATGGATTGGCGGCGCCAATCAGTTGCGGCAGGAA
>PLWR01000414.1 GCA_003165615.1 Acidobacteriota bacterium
TACCGGCGGCCTATAGCCCCCTGGTGTCACCCAATCCAGTTTCACAGCACCGAGTTGTGATGTAGACTCTCTCACTGGGATTGGTACAAAATCTCGGTCAGGTCAGTTTTGACCGCAGCCTTTGCGCCGCCGCCCTTCCAAGCCCGTGGTGAAAAATCCGGGCCAGCGAGGATAGAATGCCGAAAACTTGGGAACTTCGGGACTACGATCGTGAGTTTTTTGCCAAAGAGCTCGCGGACTTCGTACCCGAGCAGATTTTTGATGCTCATGCCCACCTTTATGAGTCAGCTCATTGGGGTTCAAAGAGCTCGGTCGAAAAAGGGCCGGCGGTTGTTTCGCTCGAGGAATTCAGGCGGCAGATGGCATGGCTCACTCCCGGACGGAGGACCTCCGGCCTCTTCTTTGGCGTGGGCTTGAGCGAGCAGTGGCGGAATGCCTCCAATCAATTTGTGGCGCAGGAGGTGGCCAAAGATCAGAGCTCGCGGGGGCAACTCATCATCTCGCCAAAACAAGATCCGGAAATGGTTAGACAAGAAGTGCGAACAAACAAGTTTGTCGGCCTAAAGGTTTACCATACATTCTCGAGTCGAAAAATTACTTGGGATTCAGAAATCCGGGAGTTCCTGGCCGAAGAACACGTCCGCATTGCTCACGAAGAAGGGCTGGCCATCACCTTACATATGGTGAAGGATCGGGCGATAGCGGATCCGGCTAACCAGGAGCAGATTCGCTACTATTGCGAAAAGTACCCCAACATCAAAATGATTCTTGCGCACGCGGCCCGCGGATTTAACCCCTTTCACATCATCGAGGGGATCGAAACCCTGCGCGGACTGCGCAATCTGTGGTGTGACTGTTCCGCCGTTACGGAAGCAGGTGGATTCGAGGCGATCATCGAAGCGCTGGGACACGACCGCCTCCTGTGGGGGTCGGATTTTCCAATCAGCCACCTCCGCGGGCGTTGCGTCGCGATAGGCGATACTTTTCTTTGGCTCTATGAAGACACCGTGGATTGGGGCACGGTGGCGCCTCACGGGAAGATTCATCCGCTTTTTGTCGGGCACGAATCATTGCGAGCCCTGAAACTTGCGGCGAGGAGGATGAAGCTGAGCGACTCGCAGATCGAGGACGTTTTCTATAACAATGCGCGTCGAATGCTGGGGGTTTGAGTATGTCTACCACGGGTCAGAGCTTATACCAGAGAGCGCGGAAAATAATTCCGGGGGGCACGCAATTGCTTTCCAAGCGGCCGGAAATGTTTCTGCCGGAACAATGGCCGAGTTACTACGCCAAGGCAAAAGGGGTCGAGGTGTGGGACCTCGACGGCAGGAAGTATGTTGACATGGCTTATATGGGGATTGGCGCATGCATCCTGGGATTCGCCGATCCGGATGTGGACAAGGCCGTGCACGCGGCAATTGACTCCGGGTCGATGTCCACGCTGAATTGCGCGGAAGAAGTGGAATTGGCGGACTTGCTCTGCGAACTGCATCCGTGGGCAAACATGGTGCGCTACGCGCGGTGCGGAGGCGAAGCCATGGCGATGGCCGTGCGCGTAGCGAGAGCCAGCACGGGGCGAGATAAGATCGCATTTTGCGGGTATCACGGGTGGCATGATTGGTACCTTGCCGCCAACCTTGCAGACGACGCTGCTCTGGATGGACATCTGCTTTCCGGCTTGGCGCCCGCGGGAGTGCCTCGCGGCTTGCTGGGAACGGCACTCCCTTTTCGCTACAACCATCTCGAAGAACTGGAAGCGATCGTTTCCGAAAATGGGAACGAACTGGCGGCCATCGTCATGGAACCTATCAGGAACCTTGAACCGCAACCGGGTTTCTTAGAGAGCGTTCGGAGTACCGCCTCTCGCATCGGGGCGGTCTTGATCATTGATGAAGTTTCCGCCGGATGGCGACTGAAAACCGGAGGGGCACACCTCCAATACGGTATCGTTCCGGACATGGCGGTCTTCGCCAAAGGCATGAGCAACGGATATCCCATGGCTACGATCATCGGAGTTGCGGAGGTGATGAAAGCCTTTCAAAGTACCTTCATCAGCAGTACGTACTGGACGGAAAGGATCGGCCCGGCGGCGGCGCTAGCGACCATCCGTAAGCATCGAAGGCTTGGTGTTGCATCCCATTTGATCGAAACCGGGACGCAGATCCAAGCTGGTTGGCGCGCCGCCGCGACTCGCGCCAAGTTGGCGATTACAGTAGGTGGAATGTCGCCACTTTCGCACTTTTCGTTCGATAGCCCTGATGCCCAAACAATCCGGACGCTCTTCACCCAAATCATGCTGGCAAAGGGCTTCTTGGCAACAAACGCTTTTTATGCGGCCTATGCCCATGAGCCTGTGCACGTCAGGACCTATCTGGAAGCAGTTGAAGAGGCATTTGGCCAAATCGTCGAAGCCTTGAATGAAAACGAAGTGGCACAGCGGCTGAAGGGACCTGTAGCCCATGCGGGATTCCGCCGCCTCGCATAGACATAAGCTTGATTGAGGCCGCATCTTCAATGGCTAACGGCAGGGTTAAGAATACGCTCAGCCGAAGCGTATGACCAACTCCTTGTTAGCAAACCACGGCATGGGGGTCGGCGTGTTGGCGAGTCCTGAAGCGACAAGCTAGCAACCCTTTAAAGCCTCAGAGCTTCGCTCTGCGCCAGCCATGACTTTCTGATCGCTCAGTGCCGCGGGCGAGACGCCGGCCCTACACCTAATTCAGCGAGCCTTCCGGCGATTTGGCATAGAATGGCCCTTGGGTTCTTGGCATAACCAACCGGAACAGTACGAGCGACGAAAACAAGAAAATCATGGAGGCTACTTGCACGCATCCTCCAATTCCAAGACTGGATTTGAGTATGCCCGCCAGTCCGGCAGTTACTCCCCCTAGCAAAGTTCCAGAGAGGTTGAAAAGGCCATAACCGGTAGCGCGGAGGTTAGGCCGCGCGGTTTGGCAGAGGACCGGCATCACATTGCAATCGTACCAAGCCCGGCCAAACCCATAGACGACCAGAGACATAGCCGATATGATTCGGGAAGAAGTAGCACCCACGAGAAAGACGAACGGAACGCACATCATCAGTCCGATGGACTGGATCAAAATCCTTCCCTGCGACGTACGCCGGCTCCACAGGTCCGCCAGCGACCCTCCGACAAGAATCCCCACCACAGCGGCGGCCTGGATGAAGAAGGTGGCGGAAAATCCGGCGGTGACAAGGCTCATGTGATAGCGTTCGTAGAGATAGAGGGGAAGCCAAGTCATAATCAGCCAGCCGCCCATCGAACTTCCGCCAAAGGCCAGGAGCATGCTGGGAAAACCGGGAAGGCGCATCAATTCTCGCACGGAGGAGAAAAACTGCGGCACCTGGGGATGATCCGCTTTGGCAAGCTCCTGCCTTGGGTCCTTAAGCGCAGCCCACAACAGCGGGGTGTAAATCAGCCCAGCTACTCCGAGAACGCTGAACGCGTGCCGCCAGCCATAGCTCTGAGCCAGCCATCCACCACCGACGCCACCGACTACGACGCCAATGTAGATTCCACTCTGATGGAGGCCGGTAGCCAAGGAACGTGTACGCGGGCCGTGATAATCGGCAATCAGGGCCAAACCCGCCAGCATATAGCATGCCTCGCTAATGCCCATGAGGGCCTGAGCGCAGGCCAGGTAACCGAAGCTTCGGGCGTGGCCGACCGCCCAGGTGGTTGCCGACCAACTCAGCAGGCTTATGACCACTACTCGTTTACGTCCGTAACGATCACCTAGAAACCCCCCTAAGGGGCTCGCCAAGGCGTACGTCCACAGAAAAGAAGTACTCAGCAGTCCTAGAAATCCATCCGAGAACCTG
>PLWR01000315.1 GCA_003165615.1 Acidobacteriota bacterium
GACCGCGACGAGATGTCTCGCCGGGCTCTCGTGAGGATCAAGGAGATCTTTGGTCTGCATTCCGACACTCCGCCTGTACCGAAAGTAGTGTTTAATGCCAGCCAGCCACCGGATTGCCAGCCAGGGGCAGGCGCTACTGGCCAGGGCGTAGCGCCGGCTCCCACTCAGCCACCACCGGTAAGCCAGCGAGATGCTGGCCCCACCGCATGGGAGCAGGAGAAGCGATATCCCAGCATCACCCCGGCGGAATGGGAGGCGCGGGAGCGGCCGCGCCAGCTTCTGGAAAATATCCTGACGCGCCAGATGGAGAGTTGCGCGGCGCAACGCAAGGCCATCCTGAAGGAGTCTGTGAAGGGACCGTCGCCCTACGAACGCGCCGCGGAAATCGCGCCCACCCACGCCAACGCGATGCTCATGCGGAGAATGCAGGATTCCTACTTTCGCGAGGTGCGACGGGTGACCAACCTGCTGCTGAAGATGAAACGCCGCGAGCGAAAGGCGCAAGCTGACAATGAAAACGACGAACTAAACAACGTGGCTGACCATAACCTCTAAGTTTTCCTCAGAATATGTTGATGATAATAAAGGAGGTTAGGAGCATTGGCGATGGCCGATGCAATTCCTCAAAGTACTGAAAGTAAATGAGTTACAGTATTTCTGCGACCGGGTGCAGGGAAAAAAGGGGAATCAAAAAATGAAGGTAAGTCTGTAGATGTTATTGAAAACAAATACTGAAAAAATGTCCGATAAGGGGCCTGTGTGGATATTACTGAAAACAAATAAGTTAAAAATGGCTTGTGTGGATATTGATGAAAAAAATGGAGATATGGCGTCCTAAGTAGCGATGCCTTGCCCCGCCAGCGCGATGTTGTTGCGGGTGGTGTTCTTGACGAGGTACATGGCTTCATCAGCTTTGCGCAGGAGTTCCTTGCGGGTACGGCCATCCTCAGGGAAAGAGGCGACGCCAAAGCTGGCGGTGACTTTGATATTCATCTTCTCTTCCGTAAAGAAGACGCGATTGATCAGGAGTTCGCGTACGCGCCGCACCACCATCAGAGCATTTTCCTTGGAGGTCTGGGGAAGCAGGATTACGAATTCGTCGCCGCCGTAGCGGAAAGCGTAGTCGATCATGCGCAGGTGAGCCTTGATGCTGTCGCCGATCATCCAGAGAAGTTTGGAGCCCACCAGGTGGCCATGCACATCGTTGACCTGCTTGAAATGGTCGAGGTCAATGAAGATGACGGAAAATTCGTAGCCGTAGCGGTTGGAGCGATAGATCTCCGTGTCGAGGACGAAGTGAAGATGCCGGGCGTTGTACAGCGCGGTGCAGTCGTCGGTGATGGTGAGCTCATGGATGCGCTGCACGTACCGGGCGTTCTCCAGGGCGATGGCGGCATAATCGGCCAGACTCTTGAGGATGGGGATATCTTCCGTGCCGAAGCTGGGTTTGCCCAGGGCGTTGACGAGTTCGATGACGCCGAGGACGTGACCATGCGCTTTGATGGGTACGCAGACGATGGAGCGCGTCTCCGTATGCGTCAGCTCATCCACCTTGGGAGTGAAGCGCGGATCATTGGCGGCGTCCTCAACCAGCAGGGGCTCGCCGTGCTGAGCCACCCAGCCTGCCACTCCCTCACCGAGCTTCAAACGAACATCCCGGAGCTTTTCCGCGCCGCTGCCAATGGCAATCTCGAAATACAGCTCCTGCGTGTCCTCATCCAGCATCAACAGCGACCAGGTATCCGGCTGGAGCAGATCGCTTATTTTTTCCATGATGGTCTGAAGAATCTTCTGCAAGTCGAGGGTAGAGAAAAGCGCCTTCCCCACCTCGTGAAAGAGAGAGAGGCGTTCGACCTGACGTCGCAGTTCTAGGATCTCGTCTTCAGGGCCCATCATTTTTCCAGACTAGCGCCGAATAAAGGCGCGTATAGACCTTTTAAACCATTGAGCGTGTCTTTTCAACCCTTTTGTCAGTGGCCTCCCCCCGGGGACGATTAATAGGGCATCCCGTTAAAGCATTTGACACTGTTATGCGTGGGAAAATATGATGCAAGAGGCTTGATTTGACTGGAGCCAACAAGGTCCCCCCTATGCCCGCATTCGGTGAGAATCTTCGGCGTGAGCGAGAAATGCGAGGCGTGAGCCTGGAAGAAATTTCTTCCGCCACCAAGATCAGCTTGCGTTTTCTCGAGGCCATTGAACGGGAAGATTTCTCCAAACTCCCGGGAGGAATTTTCTCGCGCAGTTTCATCCGCACCTACGCCCGCTATCTGGGTTTGGACGAAGAACGCGTAGTGGCTGAATTCCAGCTTGCCGCCCAGCCCCAGGCGGATTTCGATTTGCGCCGGATGGCGGCAGGCAATTCCAGCTCTGGGCGGCCGCCGGCAAGAACTCCGCTGATTGCCACGCTGGTCGCGGTGGTCATGCTGGCGGGGGGCTATATGCTTTTCCGCTATTCGCGTCGAGCCGCGGAGGCCCCGGTCCCACCTCCGCCCGCTCCGCTGGTGGCGGCCCCGCCCGTTGCCCCTTCGGCCCCCCCTGCCCCCACAGCTCCCGGCGACGCTACGGTGGTCACAGGCGTGGGTCCTGCCGCGGGTGAGTTGACGCCAGGAGCAGCCCACGGCACGGCCACGGCCCCGGTAGCGGCCGCCACCCCCAATCCTCAGGGAGGACTGGCGGCAGGGGTAACCCCCACGGCCCCGACCAGCCCGCCAACGGGAAATCCGCCAGGAACCAAACCTGCTGCTGATTCTGACATGGTCCTGCAAGTGGCGGCGACAGAGCGCGCCTGGGTTGCCGTGGACGCGGACGGAAAGACGGTTTTGCAGCGCGTACTGAATCCCGACGAAGTGCAAACACTGAAAGCGCACAAGTCTTTCGATGTGACGACGGGAAACGCGCAAGCCATTATTCTCACGCTGAACGGCGAAACCCTTAAACCCCTGGGCCGGCGCGGCGAGGTAAAGTCCGTCCATCTGACGCGTGAGGATCTGAAAAACTCTGCACCGTGAGGTCCCGACATTTCCGAACGTCTGGTGGATTTAATACGCTCCGGCAAAGCGCCCGAGGTGATCCGTCGCAAGGGGGCGGAGGGAAATCTGCCCCTGCCGGCGGAAGAAAAAATCGAAATCCTGACATTGCTCGCGGCCGCCCCGGAAGCGGACCTGCGCGCCAAGGCACTCGAGACACTGCAAGGATGGGACAGCGCGGACCTCCGCCGGGTTATGGCCAATCCCAAGACGGCGCACGATGTGCTGCGTCTTGCGGCAGAGCATCTGCTGGCAGAGCACGAAGAACTGAGGGAAATACTGCTGTGGAATCCCAGCCTGCCGGGTGAGTTCCGCGATCTAGTGAAACCGAAGCCCACTGCCCAACCAGCGGTGGTGAAGCCAGCGGCTGAGCCCAGCCCGCCGCAGCCGGAACACGTCCCTCCGCCTCCACCCCCGACAGCCACGCAAGAGATCCCCAGGAAGCCGGAGCCCGCGCCTGCCCCTGAACCCGCCGAGGAAGAAGTGGCAGTTGAAATTCTGGCCAAGTTGGCGGCAGGCGCGAAGGTTGAGGAGGTGACGGACGCGCATGTGGAGGCTCCCCCCGAAGTCACCAAACGTGACGATGAACTCACTCCCAAAGACCGGGAAACTTTGATCGAGAAGATCGGTCGCATGACCGTCGTGGAAAAGATCAAGGCGGCGCTGACCGGCAACATGGANNTACGCCGCCGCCAAGAATGTTTCGGAAGAAGTGTTGCGGTTGATCGCCATGAACCGCAAGTTCGTGAAGACCTACGCGGTAATGAGAGCCCTCATCAATAATCCTCGCGCGCCCATCGATGTCACCATGCCTCTGCNNCCATCAAGATGATGAAGCAAAAGGAAGAGTCGACCAAGGTGAAACTGCCAGGGAGACACTAACCCCGTTCGCGCTGCCCGCGCCGGCTATTTGGGGCGCTGGGCCAGAATTGCGGCGAAAGCTTTCAGCATCTGCTCGTGAACAAGACCATTGGAGGCAAACACATCGTCGCCCA
>PLWR01000623.1 GCA_003165615.1 Acidobacteriota bacterium
CTCCAAGGACTTGAATGTGCTGCTGCTCGGGGAAGGGGAGGCGGCGCATCTGGGCGTGAACGTGGCGCGCGTGGAAACGGCGGTTTACCTGCTGACCTCGCTGCTGACGGGCCTGGCCGTGTCGGTGAGCGGAGCGATTGGTTATCTGGGATTGCTGGTGCCGCACCTGGGACGGATGCTGGTGGGCAACGACCATCGCACCCTCATTCCCACGGCGGCGTTTGGCGGCGCCATCATGTTGGTGCTCTCTGACACGCTGGCGCGCACGATCGTCTCTCCGGCGGAATTGCCCGTGGGTGCCGTGACCGCCGTGGCAGGGGCGCCGGTGTTCATTTATCTGCTGCGGAGAACGACGGGATGAGGGAGGGAGAAGCGCAAGTCAAAAGTCAAAGGTCAAAAGGCAAAACGCAAAAGTCAAAGCCGGGGACCGTGAGACTTGGCGTGTTTTTCAACTTTTGCATTTTGCCTTTTGCGTTTTGACTTGTACGTCCATGACTGACCCCCAATCCATAACGATTCAATCCACCACGCAGGCTGCGGGCGAGCTGACGGCCGACTCCGTCGCTTTCCGCTTTGCGCAATTTTCTCTTTCGCCCATCAGCATGCGGGCTCGCGCCGGCGAATTGACGGCCATCATCGGTCCCAATGGGTCAGGGAAATCCACCCTGCTCGAAGTTCTGAGCGGACACTTGAAGCCCAAGTCCGGCGGAGTTTTTCTTGACGGCCAAAACCTGCACGAGCTCTCCCCCCGCGAGCGCGCCCGAAGGGTCGGCTTGGCGCGGCAGGAAACGATTCTGCTGTTTTCGTTTGAGGTGCAGGAATTTGTTCGTCAGGGGCGGCATCCTCACCTGGGCAACAGCCTGTTTGAAAGCCCGGAGGACGACCGCTGGGTGGAGTGGGCACTGGAGAAAACCTGCCTCCAGGAGTTCGCACATCGCCGCGTGATGGAAATGAGCAGTGGGGAATTTCAGCGCGCCGTTTTGGCCCGAACCCTGGCGCAACGGCCGCGCCTGGTTCTGCTCGATGAGCCGACCGCGAACCTGGATATCGGCTACCAGGTGGAAATCTTCCGTCTGCTCCGCCAACTGGCGAAATCAGAGAATTTCGTTGGCATCGTCGTAACCCACGAACTCAATTTGGCGGCGGAAATGGCGGATTATGTGGTGCTGCTCCAAGGCGGAAACTGCCTCCGCCAGGGCAAGGCGGAAGACGTCTTCCAAGCGGATCTCTTGAGCCAAGCCTTCCGGACGCCCGTCCTCGTTGACAAGAATCCCACCAGCGGCCGCCCACGCGTAACGTGGATTGCGCCTTGACCGTTCTTCGCGGTGCGTAAACATAAGGCGACCCGTTACTGATGTCAGGCCAGTGGAAGCGGGTGGCGCAATGCGGCCAAGCCGCAAGATTACGTGCGCAACAGATTCCGCTACTCGATTCGCTTCACCTCCCAAAACCGTTCCGCGCCGATTTTGAAGCTGGACGGGCACCGCTTGTAGCGGCCGAAGAAACTACTAATTTCACCACTGAGCCTACCCCCGTCCAGGCCGGCGTACTCCAGGTGCGCATACTCGGAGAAGGGGTCGGCGGTCTGCTCGAGATCACGGTACGAATCGGTCCAGAAAACATGCTCGGCGACATAAACCCGGCCGCCGGCCGCGAACGCTGCCCGGATATCGGTATCGAGCCGCTGCTGCCAAGGCTCTCGTGAACCCGTCATGACGTATTCATCGAGCAATGCCATGGCGGGATCGCGCGGCCAATCGTCCAGGCATGCGAGCAGGAGACTATAGTCGATGTTGGCGTACCAATCCCTGCCCGCGACGATAAAAACGTCCTCCGGCCCCAATTGCGCGCGAATCTGTTCCAGCATGGGCGGCGGGTAGTTGACGCTGTAGGCTTGATCCTGCCGGTGGTTTGCATAAAGGTTCCAGCCGGAAACCACCAACAGCACGCCCGCCAGCAACAGCGCGGTTCGTCTCCCGCTTCCACGCAGCCACCACGACGCCAGGAAAGCGAGGGGAAACAGGTTCACGCTCCAGTAATAACCGGTTGGCTCCCACAGGAAAACGAACGCACTCCAGGCCAGGACCAGCATCAACACCGATGTGAACGACGCATTCGAGCGCAACAGGCGGATCAGGCGCACACGGTGGCGGACGACGAGGGCCGCGGCGACAATGCCGCCAGCCAGCAGCAGACCACCATACAGCAACCAGATGGGCGCACTGTTTTGCTGCGGGTTGAACATGTTGCGGATCCATGACGACTCCAGCACCGTGCCGACCATCCCGATGACGCTCTTGATCGCCGATTGCGGCCAGTGCACCTGAATGCTGTGCTGTTCTTGCAGGTATAACAAGGTCCAGTTCAAAAACCCGGCCGGCTTTACCCCCTCCATGCGAGCCACCAGGGCGTAAGCCGCCGCCACCCCCAGCGTTGTTCCGCCCGCCCAACCGGCGGCGAGCTTCAACCTGTCCTTGAAGGAGCCCGCACCCGTCACGACGAAGCCGACCGCTACGGCAGGAACCGCCAGCGCCATTGCCTGTTGCAGCAGAACGGCCGCGGCCAGGGCTAGTCCGCTCGCTGCCAGCCGCAGACGCGACGGCACGCCCCTTTCCGCCACCGTCCACAGAAACGCAACGACGCAGAGATTGAGCAGCGGATAGGGCTGGTTTTGAAACCCCAGGCTCCAGATGCGCGGAGAGAGCGCGATGAAGATCGTCATCGCAAAGGACAAACCCAGCCGGTGGGTCAGACGCACCAGCAGCAGGCAGAACAGCGCCAGGGTGAAGGAATTGATAAGAATCCCGAAGATCTGAAATGCCTCCGTCGAAGGCGAGCCGAAGGCGGATGTCACCGCGGCCACGGCTTTTTGAACCGGATACCATAGCAGGTGATGCGGATTGATGCTGTCGCTCTGGGTAGGTTGGAGCGCTTGAAGTCGACAGACATAACCGTCATAGTTGAACAGCGGCGGACGCAGCAGCAGGTAGATTGACAAGACCGTGACCAACAAGATAGAGGCGGTGGCCAGGGCAGGGCCCCACCCCGATGGATCTTTGCGGGCGGGAATATTTTGCGCGTTTTGCACCGGCATAGACCGCTGGTAGTCCGACAAGTGTGTCACCCAGTATTTCCGTGCTCGACTCCTGCCTGCGGTAGGATTGTACAACGGCGCAGGCCCCTTGGGGGTATTCTGGAAGCGTGTATAATGAAAAGTTGATCTGGCGAATCTGTAACAAGGGAATCTGGACATGACTGTTTCCACAATGGCGCGCGCGAAATATGAGGCGGTGATTGGCCTCGAGGTCCATTTACAACTGCGGACGAAGACGAAAATTTTCTGTTCTTGCTCGACGCATTTTGGCGACCCGCCTAATTCCAACGTTTGTCCGGTGTGCCTCGGTCTCCCGGGGGCTCTCCCGGTCCTTAACCAAGCGGCCGTGACCATGGCTATGAAAGCGGCGCTGGCGCTGAACTGTGCCATCAATCCCCGGTCGCGTTTTGCGCGGAAAAATTACTTCTATCCTGACCTGCCCAAGGGTTACCAGATTTCCCAATACGATGAACCCCTGGCCGAAAACGGGTGGGTGGATATCGAAGTGGCAGAAACCCGCAAGCGCATCGGTGTGACGCGCGTCCACATGGAAGAGGACGCGGGCAAATCCCTCCACGAAGGTTTTCCGGACTCCGAGCGCAAGTCGTATATCGACTTGAACCGCTCGGGAGTGCCGCTGATTGAGATTGTGAGTGAGCCGGACCTGCGCACGCCCGATGAGGCGTTCGAGTACCTGACGCGCCTGAAGACCTTGTTGCTCTGCCTTGATGTTTCCACCTGTAATATGGAGGAGGGAAGTCTGCGCTGCGACGCCAACGTGAGCGTGCGCGTGCAAGGCGCATCGGCTTTCGGAACGAAAACCGAAGTCAAAAACCTTAACTCTTTCCGCTTCCTGCAAAAGGCCTTGGCGTATGAGATTGACCGTCAGATTGAAATCCTCGATGGAGGCGGGAGCATCCACCAGGAAACACGGCTTTGGGATGGCCGCGAGCAACGCACCTACGGTATGCGCTCGAAGGAATTCGCGCATGATTATCGCTACTTTCCGGAACCTGACCTGCTGCCTTTGGTGATTACGGAAGAGTGGAAAGCGCAAGTGCGCGAGTCCCTGCCGGAATTGCCCCAGAGTCGCGAAGAACGATTCATGAAGAACTTCAGTTTGCCCCAGCAGGACGCGGCATTGCTCACGGTTTCCAGGACCATGGCGGAGTTTTTTGAAGAGGTCGTAAAAGCGGGCAGCGAACCCAAACTCGCGGCGAATTGGCTGCTGAATGAGTATCCTTTTCTGTTGCAAGAGGCTAAGGTCGGGTTCATAGATTATCCTGTTGCCGCTGCGGACTTCGCCAAACTTCTCACCTTGGTGGAGCAGAAAACAATCTCCGGCACCATGGCCAAGGATGTTCTTCGCGAAATGATCACCACCCGCAAGGGGCCGGAGCAGATTGTGGCTGAGAAGGGGCTTCAGCAGATCAGCGATGTGGACAGACTCTCGGAAGTGGCGCGCGAAATCATCGCTGCCAATCCCAAGCAAGTGGAGCAATTCCGCAAAGGCAAGACCGCCACGCTAGGGTGGTTCGTTGGGCAGGTCATGAAAGCCACGCGCGGACAGGCTAATGCGCAAGTGGTCCAGGAGTTATTGAAGAAAGAACTAGGGTAAATCGAAAAACCAAACACGAAAATCGAAACTCGAAAATCGGAACGGCGATTCCCGTCCTCCCCAAGGAGGGAAACATGAGGCTCTGGAAATTTCGATTTTCGAATTTCGATTTTCGCCCTTTCCTGACACCTGACACCTGTCACCTGCTCTATCAACGCTTGCCTTTTTTTGTGAGGAACGCATAGACTCACAAATTCAAGGGGCACTGATGCGCTTAACAATTCGTTTGCTCGTTTCCCTGCTTCTCGTGGCCGGAACAGCCAAGCCGGCGGCGGTTTCCAGCGTTTCGCTCGATGGCGACTGGCATTTCCTCGCCGACCCCGACGGCACGATTGATGTCCAAAAGCTCGATTCCGCCGCCTACGTGCGTCCCACGCGGATTCCCTCTTCCTGGCAATCGCAATTCTCCGACCTGCGCGATTACGCCGGGGTGGCGTGGTACTGGCGGATGATTACAGCGGAGGCGCCCGCGGCCGACCAAGTGGCACTCCTGCGTTTTGGCGCCGTCGATTACCTGGCGGACGTTTACGTCAATGGCCAAAAGGCCGGCTCGCACGAGGGCGGGTATCTGCCCTTTGAAATCGACGTCACTTCCCTGCTCCATGCGGGTGAAAACCAGGTGGCCGTGCGCGTCGCCGACCCTGGAGCCAAACCCCATGAGGTTGTCGACGGCATAAATTATGCGGAAATCCCGCACGGCAAGCAGAATTGGTATGTCCAGACCAGCGGCCTCTGGCAAAGCGTGGAACTCGATTATCGACCGCGCGTGAGGCTCGGCAGCGTTCACATTTCCGCATCCCCGGACGGCCCCTTTGTAATCACCGCGACCGTAATCGGCACTAACCTTGCCGCCCCGGTGAACATCACTGCGGAAGTTCTGGATCCCAGCGGCAAGAGCGTTTGGAAGGGCGCGCACGATGTGGCCAGTGGAGAGAGGAGCGCCAAGCTCAGCGGACTGGTCCACGACCCCTTGCTTTGGAGCACCGCCAGCCCGAATCTTTACGAGCTTCGCGTCTCGCTCAGTTCCGGAGACTCCGCCCACTGCCGTTTTGGCTTCCGCAGCTTCGCCACACACGACGGCAAATTCTATTTGAACGGCAAACCGATCTATCTGCGCGGGGCGTTGGATCAGGACTTTTACACCGACTCAATTTACACGCCTCCATCCCTCGACTATTTGCGCGATGAAATGCGCAAGGCAAAAGCTTTGGGGCTGAACCTGCTGCGCTGCCACATCAAAGTGCCGGACCCGCGCTACCTGGAAGCTGCGGATGAATCCGGCATGCTCATCTGGTATGAGATTCCCAA
>PLWR01000002.1 GCA_003165615.1 Acidobacteriota bacterium
GCACCGAAATGTGCATCATCCCCTATGCGACCCAATTAGGAGAAATCTCGTTCTGTGCGTACAACACGGGAATCGGCTGGCGGAAAATCATCGAAAACATGTACAAGAACGCCAGCGTGGCGGAGTGGTACAAGACCCACGGCAAGCACGCGATCTATGCCAAGGGCAAGAGCGTGGAACTTGATACCACCCAGCACTCCCTCACCGTGAATGCCGAGGACGCCGCGCGCATTCGTACCCTCGAAGCCGTGCCGCAGACCGCGGCGGAAGAAGATAAGGCTCGACGCAAAGCAGCGTGGGAAGCGCAGCAGGCCTCACAAGTCAGGAAAGTGTATGAGGAAATCGTCCTTCAGAAACCCAAGTCCGACCTTGTGCAGATTGGCGCTCCCGCGAAAGCGGAAGAAGAAAAGGTCGCCGTCTAACTCCATTGGCCAATCCGTATCGAAAAGGGCCGCCTGCGAGGGCGGCCCTTTTTGTTGACTGTGGAGGAGAAGTAATATCTATCGATTTGCCGAGCCCCCACCTATTCTCACCCTGCCCTACCCAAGCTGAGGTATAGTTCCGCTCGCAAAAACTAAGAATGCGCGCGAATACCCGAGCCTTACAATCGAGTGCGGAGCCTTATCCGAGGGCGGTCCCGGCAGAGCGCTGGCGCAAGCCTTTTCCCGCCCCCCAGCAGGGCATACGCTTGAACCAGAAGTCAAATTCATTCCGGAGTTGATTCTTGTGACCATGGAAATGCAAAACCGAAGACAATTCATCGAAAACCTCACACTCGGCATCGCGGCCAGCGGGGCGGCCCCTATGGCCCTGATGGCACAGCGACATGAAGCACCAAGCGCGCCCGCCGGATCTGCCTCCCCAGGCCTCGTGACCGGGGACACGGCCAACGGGGATAACACCAATCCTCGGTATGACGTCCTATATTGCTTCGAATTTGGAAACGGCTTTCAGACAATCACGCCGGGCTTCCAACCGGTCTCGCGAGTGTATCGGAATCCACGCTATCTCTGGATTTCAGATGTTCGCGACATCACGCGAGGAGAAGAAACGGCCCCCCTTCTCCGCAACTTCGCACAAGGATCGGAGGGCGAGTTTTGGGTAGGCATGGACGATGGTGACTACCGCATCACCTTGATCATGGCGGATGCCAAGGAGCCCCACGGGCCATTCGCCATCTATCTTCAGGATCAGGCTGTGGAGCCGCACATGGTGACATCGCCGGGACACGTGTTGGCGCGGACGTTCCCCGTTAATGTCTCGCAAGGAAAACTGAAGCTGCGGTTCCACGCCGAAGCCGGGAAGGATTTTGTGCTGAATCGGATGATCATCCAGGGGCCGCCGGGCAAAGCCGCCCAGAGAATATTTGCGGACGCGCCTCTCGATGATCTTCCCACGGTGGAAGAGGTCTTGCGGGAGGGCAATACCGATCCTCAAAAGACCCTCCGCGAATACTGTGATTGGCTCATGGGCCGTCGCCTGCCTAATGGCTTCATCGGAGACGCGGCGCGCCCGGGCCCGCACACCCATTACTATTGGTATACCTCCGCGTACCCGATTCGCACCTTGTTGGCGGGTTACGACGTGTTTCGGACCGCAGCTTATCTGGACGCAGTTGTGACCATCCTGGACAAGCTGGTAGAAGAACAACTACCCAACGGTGCGTGGCAACAGGTCTTCCGCGGCAAGCCGACCCGGGAGATGACGACTACGGAAATCGACGCAATCCTAAAGCATCGATGGGTCAATACGGCGGATATCGGATCCATCGTGACCGCCCTGGCCGTCAGTTGCCGTTACGTTTCGCCTGCGCGCAAGCAAGCATACTTGGAAGCCGCCCGTCGTTACTGTGACCACTGGGCTTCAAGGTGGCAACTCCCGTCGGGTGCGTTCACCAACGGGCTGGAAGGGGGCGTGCCACAAACGGAAGCTTACAGCGTTGCCACGGGGACGGAAGCTGCCGCCTTCGCCGCTGTCTATGCGATCACGCGCGAGCCCAAGTACCTGCAAAGGGCCCAGCGCGCGGCGGAATTTCTGCTTGACAATTGGCAGCCCGATGGGCGTCCCATTTGCCATCAGGATCCTTCGGGAAATATGGGCACAAAATACGTGCAGCCGATAACGCAGTTTGGAGACGTTCTCTATTATCACGACGGGATACTCTTCGTTTACCATCAGTCTTCTGATCCCAAGTTCAAGGAGAAAGTGCGCACGGTTTATGGCTGGCACATCAACGGAGAACAAGGATTGCTCAACAATCTGCAAAGCAACCCATGGTGGCCTCTGCAAGACACCTGGGATAACTCGAAATCTGCTGGCATGCCGCAGGTTCTTCTCGCCTATCGGCGCATGGTGAAAGACGCCGCCGTGGAGAGGGCCGTGGGACTGATGCAGAGATTCCTTTGTACACCCAAGTTTGCCCAGCGCATCGGCGTGATGGTCAATCACCCTGACTTGCCGTGGGGCGGAGACTCCTTACAGTCTTGGGCGGGGTGCGCGGTGGCGGCCACCGGGTTTGGGGGAATGTCCGTGGCTGAGCTGATCAAGCCCGGGATGATGTATCTGTCATAATTATTGAGGTGGAGTAAGCAGCGTTTCCAGGTCAGGCATCCAGTGGCGAACGAGTTCGATTTGTTCGGGGGTGAACAGGTTGCCGCCGCCAATTCTTGTGGGAAGATTCTGGGAACGAAGATCGCTCAGCGCGCCCAGCGTTTTGTTCAGCGTTTCTTGGGTGAGAACATAATTTGTGGAATCATCCGCGAGCGCTTTACCCCAGCCGGTGCCCAAAAGCAGCACCATCGCAGAAATGAAGAGTACCTTGATGCGCAGGCAAGGGGATGAACGCCGCACCACTGCCCTCCTCGGAACCAGGCGCCGGTCCGGCAGCCTTCATCAATCCCGGCAGCCGGTGTCACGAACCGTGCAGCCTCATTGCGAAGGTTTGTGATGCTCCGACAGCCGCACCAGCGGTCGCATAAGAAAATCAGCGCAGATTTCCCGCAGCAGTTCTTGGTTCTCCGGGTCAGTATGGTGGAATTCCAATCCCGCTTGGTCCTCCCCGCCCCTCCAGGCAACTAACGCGGAAGTCCGGAATTCCTTGCCTTTCCATACCAAAGCAAAATCGCACTCCTGGTGAACCTCCAGCGGTGGGCCATACTCCAGCAAGCATCCGAGAACGCACAAGTCTTCCACCATCACTGGGAGAGCGGTGGTTTCGCCCGGCAGTTTGACGCTTGCCTTCATGTGAGCTGAGTAGCGCGGAACTCGCCGTCTTTCATTACTCATATCCGCTGAGTGTAATTCCTCCTTTCCAAAATGGCAATGTGGTTTAATGGGGGGGCCGGGCCGCGACCATGACGGCAATTTCTTCTTGGGTGACTTCGAAATGCAGGCTGCTCCCGCGGATAAACCTTCGTGCCCTCAGAAGATTGTCTATAAAGTCGCGGTCACCGACGAATCGCAATCCAGCTACAGTTTCGAAAACCTCGTAAACGACAAGTCACGGCCCAAGGGTTGGGGTATTGACACGTCCGACGACAAGTCAACAACCACCCGGCGGGGAGTTCTTATTCCTGACAAGCCCTTCGGATTCGCCGCCGGCACCGTCAAGCTGGATAAGGCTGGCGGAATTTTGGAAGCCTTCAATATGCTGCAAATGGCGCGCGCGCTGGGGCTCAAGACCATGCTGGGCTGCATGGTTTCGAGTTCCGTGAGCGTTACCGCCGCCGCCCACCTTTCGCCCGGGGTTGGTTACGCCGACTTGGACGGGAATCTTCTGATTGCCAACGATCCCTTCTCAGGAGTGCAGGTCAAGAATGGAAAACTTTTGCTCCCGGATCGTCCCGGCCTCGGGCTCCAGCCGGCGTGAAGGCGCCGATCTGACTTGGTCCTGCCTGACGGGTCTATCCATCAGGCCGCGTAGAATTCAGACATGCAAAGCAGGGACATTGAGGTGGACTTCCGGGAGGTCGCATCATGGTTCGCAAATTATGGTTCTGCATTCCTTTACTTTGGCTCACGCTCGCGACGGGCGCAGCGCAAACAGAAACGGTCATCGTCCGGCCAAAAGTAATTGATGAGGTGCTGGTGAATCCCGGCATGGGCATTCAGACCTTTCAGCGCTTCAACGGCCAGGCAGTGAATGCCGGCTTGAAATGGTCAGAAGAAGGCCCCACGGCAAGGCTCAGGGAGGAAACTCGTCCGCCAGACTTCCCTGCCTCCTCCCTCGCCTATTGCCGCTGGTTCTGGGAAGAGCTGGAGCCGGAACACGGCAAGGTCCGCTGGGAAATCATCGATCAGGCATTGGAGGAGGCGCGTACGCACGGGCAGACTCTGGACATCCGTCTAATGCCTTACGACCAGGGGCACCCGTTGCCTGAGTGGTATCGGAACTCCGGCGCGCGTCGCGCCAACCGACCCACCGACCACGACGGGGCCATCTGGCAGCCGGACTTCGCTGATCCAATCTACCTGAAATACTGGGGCGAGCTTGTGGCGGCTGCGGGGGCGCGTTACGACGGGCACCCTTATCTCGACAGCGTGGATGTCTCTTCGGTCGGCTACTGGGGCGAAGGCTGGAGCGATTACATGCCGGCTTTCCCGTACCAGAAAGCCCTCATTGACATCTGGTTCGAGGCCTTCAAGCGTACCCCGCTGCTGATGAACTTCGACCAAGAACAGGCACTCGCCTATGGCACGCAGCAGGGCGCTGGCTGGCGGCTCGACTGCTGGGGCGACATGCGGGACACGACCGGCGGCCACTGGTGCCACATGCTGGACTTCTACCCGCTGCAGCTTGTGCGGGCGGGCACTCAGGACATCTGGCAGCGAAGTCCCGTCTCCCTGGAGACTTGCTGGGTCCCTGGGTACTGGAAGCAGCAGGGGTGGGACGTGAATTACATTCTCGAGCAGGCCCTGCGCTGGCACGTCTCCTCTGTTAACATCAAATCCTCGGCGATCCCGCCCGAGTGGAAGACCCTGTTCGAGGATTTTCAAAAGAAAATGGGTTACCGCTTCATTCTCCGGCGGCTGGAGTACGCGCGCAGTGCGAAAGCTGGCGCCATGATCCCGCTTCACATGTGGTGGCTTAACGCTGGTGTAGCGCCTGTATACCGTCCCTACGAGCTTGCTATCCAGATACTGTCGCCCACGGGAATGGCGATCACCAAGCTGCCCTTGGACGTGCGCAAGTGGCTCCCCGGTGACTCTGTTTACGATGGCACTCTCTACGTTCCTGCCCCGCTAAAATCCGGCGACTATCGGCTCCGCGTGGCGCTGCTCGACCCGCGAACCCAACAGCCGGCTGTCCGCCTGGCCATCGAAGGGCGCCAGCCCGATGGCTGGTATGACCTGGGATCGGTCAGCGTTGAGTAAACCCCTGGGGACCGGCCGGGAAGGCCCTTGGGGGACATGATGAGGCACTCTGCGGGTTCCGGGTTTGGGATCCTCTTGAAGAGGGATCTGGCCCAATACTGTTCACTTAGTTGTCGTGGTGGATTAAGGAGTCCGACTGCGGGCGAAGCCCGCCTTGGAGTGCGGTAGCAGCAGCTACCGCCGTCTGACTCTGGTCAATACGACATTGGCGCAAGAGTCAGCGAAGGAAGGGCGGTGGCAGCAGCTACCGCCGTCTGACTCTGGTCAATACGACATAGGCGCAAGAGTCAGCGAAGGAAGGGCGGTAGCAGCAGCTACCGCCGTCTGACTCTGGTCAATACGACATTGGCGCAAGAGTCAGCGAAGGAAGGGCGGTAGCAGCAGCTACCGCCGTCTGACTCTGGTCAATACGACATAGGCGCAAGAGTCAGCAAAGGAAGGGCGGTAGCTGCTGCTACCGCACTCCACGGCGCTTCGCGCATTTCTCATTAAAGATCTGAATCAGGGCAAAGGAGTCAAAAAAGTGTCTCCAATAAAACGTCGAGAGTGCATGCGAGCCTTGGCGGGTGTTGCCGGTCTGGGATTCACGGGCTCACTGGCAAGCCCGGGTTCAATGGTCTTGGCAAACGAAAACCCCACAACAGGGGGGAGCATAACGGACGTGCCGGGTATCCGGGTGGGGCACTTTACGGACAAGCGCCGCCCAACCGGATGCACGGTGATCCTCTTTGATAACGAAGCCTCGGTGGGTGTTGATTACGATGGATCTGCTGCCGGTTCCTATCTGGGAGTGGTGCTGCAACCGGTTAGCCCGGTCGACACCATCCACGCGATGCTCCTCACGGGCGGTGGTGTTCTCGGCCTCCCGGCCGTAGCAGGCGTGACGCGATATCTCCAAGAGCGCAAGGTGGGCTTTGACTGGGGTCTTCCTGAATTCCGCATACCTCTTGTCGTGGGTGGGGTTATTGCTGACAACGAGGTTGGCGATCCCAGAATTATCCCCGATGCAGACGCAGCTTACCAAGCGTGTGAGGATGCTTCGACACGGCCCATTGAGGAAGGCAACGTGGGCGTGGGCGCGGGCGCAACGATCGGCAAGATGTTGAAGGAGTATAAGGGCATGAAAGGGGGATTGGGTTCAGCCAGCTTGCGTTTGGGTGAGGTTGTGATCGGCGCCCTGGTGGTGATCAACGCCGTGGGGGACATCGTGGACTGGCGCACCGGCAAAATCGTGGCCGGGGCGCGCCGCCCCGACGGCAAGGGGTTCGTGAATATCGTTGAAACCCTGAAGAAGCTACCCGCGAACAGGCTGCAATCCTCCCGCTGGCTCAACGATCCTGCCTTGCGAAGCACCACGCTGGTGGTAGTCGCCACCAATGCTGACTTTAACAAGACCGCCATGACCAAGATCGCCATGATGGCCAGTATCGGCGCGGGCAGAACCATCCGCCCCTACCATACCACGGGTGATGGGGATTCGACCTTTGGTGTCTCTACCAACAAAGTGAAATCAGGACTCGGTATCTCGGTGATTGGCGCACTTGCGGCCGAACTGGTTTCGGAGGCCGTCGTGCGGGCAGCGAAAGCTGCGAAGTCCGTGGAAGGGTGGGTGGCGTACAGGGAATAAAACGCCGGTTGAGGGGAAAGTG
>PLWR01000539.1 GCA_003165615.1 Acidobacteriota bacterium
CTTAGAACAAATTTACCGTGCATCATCAACAATGGGGAATTGAATCGCGGCTGGTTTATGTCATAATACGGCCCCATTTGATTGACGGTGAGCAAGGTAAGTTCTTTTCCGCCCCGCTATAGTGGCAGGTCGATGAGTTTGATCCGGCGCCTGACGAACGTGGTGATAATTATTCCGCGCTGCGTAATTCCTTGACGAGAGAGGTTTCGAGCGATGAATAGGCGGACATTCAATGAGCTGGTAGCCATAGGTATGCTAGGAAGCGCCGCACGGCCGCGCATTGCCAAGGCGGAGCAGGGCACGGGGGGGGAAGTCCCGGCACAAATCCCGCGCTGGCCGGACGAGACTTACCGCCGCGGCCTGGTGGATATGCACATCCCCGACTGGGACCCCAGGCTTCTCTCCAATTTCGATACCACTGACTTTGTGAAGACCATTGCGGGGGCGGGCTTTCAATCGATGACGGCATACGCGAATTCGCATGTGGGGCTTTGCTATTGGCGAACCAAGATCGGGCAGCGGCATGGCAACATGAAAGACCGCGACTTCTTCGGTGAGGTCGTGGAGAAACGCAAGCGTTACGGTCTCCATGTGGTGGCCTATTACAGCGTGATATTTGACAACTGGGCCTACGAATACCACCCCGATTGGCGCCTGATCCCGGACGATGACAGCATTCCCACGCACCCGCAGCGCTATGGATTCGCGTGTCCCAATTCGCCCTACCGCGAGCACGCCCTGGCCTGCCTGCGCGAGCTCACGGGCAACTATGATTTCGACGGTATCCTTCTTGACATGGTGTTCTGGCCGGACGTCTGCTATTGCCCCCACTGCACCGAACGCTTCCGGACGGAGGCGGGCGTTGAGCCGCCCCGCATCGTTGACTGGGATGATCCCACCTGGAGAAAGTTCCAGGCGGCCCGCCAGCGCTGGATGCTGGAATTCGCTCAGGCCATGACCCGTGCTATCAAGGAGACACGGCCCATCACCGTGGTCGATAATTACGCTCCTGCGTTCCACGACTGGAGGGCCGGCATGCCGCTGGAGACCCGGGACGCCATGGACTATGCCAGCGGAGATTTTTACGGCGGACCGGCCCAGCACTCGCTGGTGTGCAAGACCTTTACCGGCTTGACCCGCCATCGTCCCATTGAGTTCGCGACCTCACGCACCCGCGACCTGCGCGACCACGCCACCACCAAGCCCTTCGAGGAGGTCAGGCGCGAGTCCGGCGTGGCGCCCCTGCATTCGGCGGCCTTCCTGATGATCGACGCCATTAACGTGGATGGCACCATCAATCATAGCCAGTATGATTTTCTGGCCAAATTGAATGCGGAACGGGCGCCTTACGAACCTTATTATGGCGGCGATCTTCTGGCCGACGTTGCCATTTACTACGACAAGGAATCCGTCTATAACCCCCTGGAACAAAAAAAGCGCGTCGGCCAACTGCGCGCGATCGAAAACTGCCCCCACCTCGACGCGGTGGTGGGCTGGACCCGCATTCTGCGCGAAGCCCATATTCCTTTTGGCGTCGTCACCAACGCCAACCTCGACCAATTGAAGAATTACCGGGCCGTGTTGCTTCCTTATGTTTTGGAAATGACCGCAGCGCAGGCAGAGCAGTTCCGCAAGTTCGTGGAAGCGGGCGGCGCGCTGTACGCGAGCGGACCGTCGTCACTCGACCGGTTCGACAAAAATGGGCCACGCTTCCTGTTGGAAGACGTTTTTGGCGTGCGTTATACAGGGACGGTGGGCGGCAAGCTTCAGGTCAGTGAAGGCGGCGCGGGAGGCAGCTTTTCCGGTGAAGCGACGCCGGAAGCCTGGCGTACATCGTGGACCTTCCTCTCGCCGAAGGACGAGGCGGTGCAAAAGCTTATCTGGCCGCAGAAGGAGTTCAGCTTTCCCGGACCGATGCTGAAAGCCACAACATTACCCGGCGCTGAGGTGCTGGCAACTATCACTTTGCCGTTTGCGCCGCCGGCTCAAGGAAAGCCGATTGGCAGCCGCTTTGGCGCGATCCACAGCAATCCGCCGGCGCTCACTCCGGGCACGGACCCGGGGATTGTCTGGAATACCTACGGAAAGGGCAAGACCCTGTGGGTCGCGGCCCCGATTGAAAGTAGCAGCGAGGCAGTCAACGCCCGTCTGGTGGCGGCGCTGCTGAAACGCGTCCTGCCGGGACCCTACGAGTTCGAAGTGGATACCCACCCGTCGGTGGAGATGACGCTGTTCCACCAAGTGGAGAAAAAGCGGCTGCTGGCGGGCCTGTTAACCATGCAGCAGCAATTGCCCGCACTTCCCGTGACCGCCACAGTGCGGGTGCAAGTGCCCGGCGGCAAGCGCGTCACCGCCGTCGTGCACATACCGGAGCGCCAGCCGCTGAAATTCAAAACGGCAGGCGCTTACGTCCAGTTCGATCTGGAGCCTTTTACCGCTCTCTCCATGGCCCTGGTCGAATACGAATAGAGCAGGAAACGATGTCGCGTATCAACGTCTCCGCCCGGGCGCTGCATGTTCCGGCGGATACCGTGATACATATTAGTGTCCTAACCGAGAAGTTCATCAACGAACTTTTGACTCGGGACGCAAGAATTCTATTATAACCTATAGGTTAGGGAGGCATTTATGAGCGCAATATCAATCAATCAAATGACGCGAAGCGCCATGGAAGCGGGGGAAGGCATCCTGCCCCTGGCGCCGAATTGGGTTCCGCGGGTGTTCTGCAAGCCTGGCCGGCGTCTGCGGCTGGCGCCCACGGACTATTACGCCTTGGGAACCCACCGTGGGGGCATCGATGAGCGCTGGTTTGCCTCCACCACGGAAGCAATGAACGACAACCGCGGGCCCGATGAAGGACTGAGTTACGTGGTTACGCCGGAGCACCGATTCTCCTTGAAGGATGGCGTCGCCGCGGAAGGTCCACGCCTGGTGGGCCAGAAGATGTGGGATGAATTTCACCGCTGGCCCGTGTACAGCAAATTCTTTGACAACCTGGAACCCCTTCCCCATCACCTCCACCAAAATGACGCGCAAGCCAAACTGGTGGGCCAGCAAGGCAAGCCGGAGGCTTATTATTTTCCGCCCCAGTACAATCCGGTGGATAACGTTTTCCCGCACACTTATTTCGGCCTGGAGCCCGGAACGACCCGGGAGCAGATCCACCGTTGCCTGGAGCGCTGGAATGAGGGTGACAACGGCATCCTGAATCACTCCAAGGCTTATCGTCTGCAACCCGGCACGGGCTGGCATGTTCCCACTTGCATCCTGCACGCGCCCGGCTCGCTCTGCACCTACGAACCGCAGTGGGGCAGCGACGTGCTCGGCATGTTCCAATCGTTGGTGTATGGCAGTCCCATTTCGTGGGACCTGCTGGTCAAGGATGTGCCCAAGGAGAAGCATCACGACTTGGACTTCATCGTTGACCTGATTGACTGGGAAGGAAACACGGACCCGCTCTTCAAGGAGCATCACTATCTGGAACCGATCCCCGTGGACGATACCACGTCCGAAGGCTACCAGGACAAGTGGGTGGTTTATGGCAAGTTCGGTGGCCGGCAGCGCTTCAGCGCCAAGGAACTGACCCTGGCGGCGGGCGCCAAGCTCACCCTGAAGGAACATGGCGCCTACGGGTTGATCATCACGCAGGGAGCAGGACGCATCGGCAAGTTTGCGGTGCACAGCCCCTCCATGATTCGCTTTGGGGAAATGACGGAGGACGAGCTCTTCGTTTCCCACGAAGCCGCCGTGCAGGGCGTCGCCATCGAGAATACGTCGAAGCAGGAACCGCTGGTGGTGCTGCGGTACTTCGGCCCGGATACCAACCCCGAGGCGCCCGAGGTGGGGGATTACAAGAAATAATTCATAGAGGAGGCAGGTCATGAGTAAACAACATTTCGAAGAAAAGAACGGAAAGATTCAAGAGAAGTTCAATGCCCTCAAAAAGGCAAGTCCCGCAAGTCTGAAGCAACGGCTGAATCTCTCGTGGAGCAACTGGGGATTTGGTTTGGAGCACCTTGCAGACTCCGCGAAACGGCTGGCCAAAGCCGGAATGTCGTTCATCGAGCTGCATGGTAACCACTACGGGCCGGACCTTGGCTACAAGGCTGACGAAACCCTGAAGATTCTTGGCGATCAAGGCATCAAGGTTTCGGGAGTGTGCGGGATGTTTTCCGCGGACAACGACCTTTCCAGCAACCGGCCCGGCCAGCGCCAGGCGGCGATCAGCTATCTGCAACGCGAGATCCCCTTCACGCAGGCAGTGGGTGGGGCTTACTTGCTGGTGGTGCCGGCGGCGGTGGGCCGCGCGGGCGCTTACGACGCGATGGAATTCGAGCGTTCGGTGGAAAGCCTGTTGGGAGTCGCTGATCTATTTGTGAAGCACCACGTCAAGGCGGCGATTGAGCCCATTCGCTCCGCGGAAACCAGCCTGACGCACAGTGTGGCGGATGCCCAGCGCTATATTGCGGCGGTCAATCATCCGGGTGTCGCCCACATCAACGGCGACGTCTATCACATGCAGAGCGAGGAGAGTCACATCGGGGAGGCGCTGCTGGCGGCCGGTGCGGCGCTCACCAACCTGCATTTTGCCGACAGCAATCGCTGCGCCCTCGGTGAAGGCTCGCTGGATGTGGACACCATCATCAGGGCACTCTATGTTCTGGGATACAACAGCGAAGGAAAATACGTCACCTTCGAGCCCCTGGGGCCGGGTGGCGATCCGTATCCGGCCATGTACGGCAAACCGAACCCCGCCAAGTTAGACCCGCTGGTCCAGGATAGCGTTCGCTACTTCCGTGAGCGCGAAGAGGCGGTGCTGGCAAGCTGAGCGAATTCGGGAGTTGGTAGCGCAGCGCGGCGGAGCCGTAAGAAGACGTAGGGGCACCCTCGTGGGTGCCCCACATGGGGGCGAAGCCAGCCTTGGAGTGCGGTAGCAGCAGCTACCGCCTTCCGCCGCCTGCCTTTTGCCAGGCTCTTTCGCCCCTGCCG
The DNA here is from genome assembly GCA_003165615.1 of Acidobacteriota bacterium. The sequence continues at coordinate 4,990 of PLWR01000539.1, forward strand.
CGCCACTCACTTCTCTTCAATAATGGCCAGGTCCCAGGGCTGGAGCATAACCGCCTGCGCGTGTGCCACCGGCGCTTGCCTCAGCAGATCCTGTCCCGCACCGTAGGGGTAGATAAATTTCTGCGCTTCCTGCGAGTAGTTCAAATAGTAGTGAAGCGTCCTGCCATTTCGATTCACGCCATGTTTCACTCGCACCGGCTGGGGCAACTGCTGGTCCGTGCTGTCAAGCCCCGCGAGTTTCAGGGCCTCCAGGAGCACCTTCTGCTGCAACTCCGCGGAGAGCACGGTCCCTTCGTAAGTCAGTATTCCATCCCCATACTGGTTGCGCGTTATCGCCGGATATTTCTCCAAAAACGGAAGGTCGTAGTACGCCAGCCCCTTCGCCCCTTCCGGGATCAGCATCTCCGCCCACTCACGCACCTTGTTCTCCGCGCCCGCGTGGAAGGGATCGCCCTTCAGCGCCAGCGGCTGGCGCAGGCTGGAAAACTCCTGATAGCGGAAGCCCGCCGCCTGGCGCAAAGGCCCCGGCGCCATCGTCCATCGCACCGTCGAGTACTCGTTGCAGAAGCCGCTTTTGAAGGCCATCACCACGTTCCCGCCGTGACGCACATATTCGGAGAGCCGGTTCAGCAGCTCATCGCTGGCAATGTAGAGCGGCGGGACAACGATCATCTTGTATTCCGAAAAATTCGTGTTTTCGGGAAAGACGAAGTCCACACCCACATTAAGTTTGTAGAGGGCGCCGTACATCTGCCTAAGAATCGACCGGTAATTTTCATGTTCGCTGAACGGCATGTATTCGATGCCGTAGTGCGAATCATCGCTGTAGAGAATCGCGACTTTGTTGGGCCGTTTGGTGTCCACGATCTCCGGTCCCACGCGTTGCAATTCGTGCGCCGTCCGGCTGACCTCGGCGTAGATTCGGCCGGGTTCAAGGTCGTGGCCCAGGATGCCTTTGACGTAGGTCTCCAGACCGTAGTGAAGCGAATGCCAATGCCAGTACTCCACCATGTTGGCGCCGCAAGAGACATGCGTGTACGCAGCCAGGCGGATCTGGCCGTCATAAGGAGGGTACATCTCCATGGAATTCCCTCGGTCCGTCTGCGCGTTGGTCTCCGTCACCAGATAGTTGGTGCGCTGAAGCGAGCGCGTGTAATCTCCCTCGAAGCTGGTGAACTCGCCATCGTAGACCTCCTGGCGGTCCTCGTAGATGTTGGTGGCGACAATATCCAATAAGCGGGAAATGTCCACTTCATTCGTCCGGGGCCGGGGCGGGGCGGCAAGGTCGTGGGTAACAAACTGGGCGGGCCCCTTGTATTCGCGTATAATCCCCGCCTGCCAGGCCAGGAAGTCCGTGGCGATCCACTGCTGATAGTGCTGCCATTCCAACTTCCAGCCCGGGTTGATGATCCCCTCGCGCTCGGGGACATCCGTCCACCGGTAAAGCCGTTGCCCCCAATAGTTCAGACCCCAGATCTCATCCAGCTTTTCCACCGTCTTGAACTTCGCCTGAAGGTAGTTGACAAAGCCCACCTGCACATCCAGATTGACAGGATCGTAGGAACCGGTCTCATTGTCGATTTGGTAGCCGATCACCGCGGGATTGTCCCGGTAGTGCTCCACGATCTTGCGGACGACGCGCTGGCAGTAGAAGCGATAGGTGGGATTCATCAAGTCCATGTTGCAGCGCATCCCGTAACGGATTTTCGATCCGTCTGCCTTGGTGATGATGATTTCCGGGTGCTCCTTGTAGAGCCACGCCGGGACAGAATAGGTGGGAGTGCCCATGATGACCTTGATTCCGGCCTTTTGCATGCGGTCCACGACGCGGTCCATCCACGCAAACTCAAAGCGGCCATCTTCCGGTTCCCAAAGTCCCCAGCTCGACTCACCCACGCGCACCACGTTGAGCCCGGCCTGCTGCATCAACCGCGCATCCTGTTCCAGCCGGTCGTAGGGCATGTACTCGGGATAATACGCAGCGCCGTAGAGAATATTGTCCATCTGGTTGGGCACAATCGGGGGCTTGCCCTGGCCGAATGCGGCAGTCGATGGCAGCCACATAACCGTTGCGAATAGGGTCGTCAAACCGTTCCTCAAGATCCTGTTCATCCCGGCCACCCTCTAATGACGAAATACTCAAGCGAGCGTAGCGCCGACCTGTTCTCCAAGTCCGCGGCATTTGAGCCCCAACGGAACTCAGGAAGTAGCGCCGACCTTGCGGCCGGCATGTGCTGACCTCAAGGTCAGCGCTACGACAGGCATGCAAACATTCGTAACGCCGGCCTCCACCCTTTTTGCGACGCGCCTATTGCAACACGAAAATGTTCTTCTTGGCGCAGATCTCCTTCAGGATTTTCGGCCACACCGTAACGCTGACCTCACCCAGGTGAGCCTTCCTGAGCAACAGCATCAGCGTGCGTGATTGGCCGATCCCGCCGCCAATCGACAGCGGAATCTGGTTGTTTAAGATTCCCTGGTGGTATGGCAGCTTCATCAAATCGAGCTGATGGGACATTTCCAATTGCACTTTCAAGGTTTCCGCCGTCACGCGGATTCCCATCGAAGTCAGTTCATGCCGACGCTTGGTAACGTGGTTCCACACCAGAATGTCGCCATTCAAGCCGTGCGTCGGCTTGCCGGTTTCTTTACTGGTATCCGTAACCCAATCGTCGTAATCAGCGGCGCGATTTTCGTGCGGATAACCATCTTTCAAGGCCCAGCCAATCCCAATGATGAAGATTGCCGGATAGTCCTGGAGCACCCTGGTCTCCCGCTGCTTGCGCGGCAAATCGGGATACATGTCAAGGATTTCTTCGGCGTGCAGGAAGGTCAACTTCTCCGGCAGGCTGGGATAGCGCGGGTCGCGCAACTGCGGGAACATTTCCTGCGCAAAGCGTTCCGCCCCCACCAGCACTTTCCAGATGCCTCCGACGACTTCCTTCAAAAAGGCAATGCTGCGCTGTTCGGCGGTCATGACCCGCTCCCAGTCCCACTGATCGACGTAGGCGCTGTGGTCATGATCGAGGAAGTAGTCCTTGCGGACGGCGCGCATATCCGTGCAAATGCCCTCGCCCGCCTGGCAATGGAACTGTTGCAGCGCGACCCTCTTCCACTTCGTGGCCGCCTGCACCACCTGAGCGTCAATGGGGTGCTTGTTGTAATCGTTGGAAATATGGAACGAGACCGGCGTGCGCGATCCATCGCGGTCCAGCATGTCGTTCACGCCGCTTTCCACATCCACGATCAGCGGCACCTCAACCATCATCAGGTTGAGTTCTTTACAGAGGTTATCTTCGATGTAGCGTTTTACGTGGAAGATCGCTTGCTGGGTTTCTCTTACAGTCAACAGGGAGCGATAGTCTGACGGAAGAATCTTCTCCAATTCGATGTAGTTGCCAATCCCCGGTCCTGCCAGATCAGCTTGCTTGTTCGATGTAATTGCACTCATTGTTTTCACCTTTTCCTTTGCGAATACTCCTATATGTTCGTGCGGTTCTTGAAGTAGCGGCGGCTTTATGCCGCCATTTGATTTGAACTAGCGCCGGCGGAACCTGTCCCCATCTTATCGGGACGCCGCCACGATCCGTAACGGCGGCTTTACGCCGCCACATGGCGGGGTAAACCCAAGGCCGTCCCAATTAGCTGAAAACTGTCGCGCGCAATGCGGCTCTGCCGCCCCGTTGTGCGGAAAGGCTCCGCCTTTCCGNNAAGCCGCAGGTCATCGGGCAGTGGCGGGACCGTAATTTGGACAAGCTTGGGGTAAACCCGCCAATGCCACATCAATTTGGCCTCCAGCCCACGCCGACACACCGAATTCGTCTGCTTCCTTTTTCGAAAACACAAGTTCGCCACGGGTCATCGCGCCTGGAGTGTGCCGGCAAAACATAAATCTTCATGCCGCGCAAAGTATACAACTTTCTCACCAGAATGGATGCGGAACCCCACGTGGGGCAGAGGGTCAATCTGACGCTGTGGTATCCGCTGCTGGATGAGGACAACCCGGCTATTCCTTCCAAAGGCGCGCAGCCCAGCGCGGCGCAGAAAAACCGCTCACCGCAATGAGCCGCAGTGAGCAGTGGAGTCCCGGACAAAGGAGTGTCCCGGTATGAACTCAGCCCCTTCAGTCAGCCGTGCTCAAGGAACGATAGAACGTCAATATCCTAAAGGATTGTGACTTGCTCTGAAGCCGATGGGCCCCAGACTTGTTCGGGGAATAAGGATTCCGGAACAATAATTTGGGGGACAAGGCTTCGGGGGACAAGGCTGATGACTGTCCGCTCGAAGCCCGCCCCGCTCACGCGTACGAGTGCAATCCGGGCAGCAGGTAGGTGACGCCGAAGAACGTAAACATCACGACGCCGAAGCCGATGATGGCGAAGTAGGCGGAGCGCCGGTCGCGCCAGCCGCGGGTCAAACGCATGTGGAGGTATCCCGCGTAAGTCAGCCAGGTAATCAGCGCCCAATCTTCCTTCGGGTCCCAGCTCCAATACGCGCCCCAGGTGCGATTGGCCCAATAGGCGCCGGCGATGATCATGAAGGTCAGCAGGGGGAAGGAAATCGCCACGGTTTTGTAAATCAAACTGTCGAGCGTGTCACGGTCAGGCAGGTAGCCAACAATGGAATCATATTTCCAGTCCAGCACTTTCCAGGCGATGCACGCAAACAGCACCGTCGCCACGCCTGCCAGCAGGAACGGGCTATCCACCAGACGCACTTCAAAGCTCTGGGAATATTGCGCGAGGTATTGAGGGCCGCTATTCACCTTCATGAGCAGCAGCGCCAGGGCCAAGGCCTGCACGCCGAGCGCCGCCAGGAAGACCCAGCGCACGACTTTGTCCCAGCTTTCCGGCCGCTCGGAATAGGTCGCCACAAGGTTCAAAGCCAAGGTGGCGGCGGCCAGCACCAGGGCGATGACGAAGGGCCAGCCCAGCGAATCGAGTGGCACCATCAAGGCCTTGTGGGGGGCGAGCATTACTTTCTGATGCGCCGCGGGATCCCATGCCGCCATCGTCAACGCCATGCCGCCATTGACACTGGTGGCCACAATTGTGCCGTACACACCCACCACCAGCGCCGAGCACCAGCTCAGGAAATTCCGCGGGGTAACGCCGTCCTTGACCAGGAACAGGAGCGCCACGGCAAACGAAATGGTAAAGCCCGCGTAGCTCAGCATGGCCAGCGTTACGTGAATTTGCAGCCAGGTGGATTGCAAGGCCGGCACCAGCGGACGGATTTCTCCCGGCAACACTTGCATCAGGATGAGCGCCAGAGCGGCAATGGGTAGCGTGATGGCTCCCAGAAAGGGTAGCTTGAATTTCCATTCCGCCACGGTGTGCAATGCCACCACGGCCCAGGAGAACACCAGAACCATCTCATAGATGTCGGATAGCGGGGCGTGCCCGGAACTCCACCAGCGTGCCGCGATGGCGACCGAGTGCAGCAGCAGGCCGCCGCGGGAGAGCATTACACCGCCCGCAAAAAGTTCCGCCTGCCGCAGGGCAACGGATGCGCCATACAACACCGATCCGCCCAGATAAGCGATAAGTGCCACGTACAAGAATTTTTCGCCGGCTCTTCCACCTGAAAACCATCCCCCCGGAGTGACGAGATGGGGGACAGAGATCGCCAGCACCGTCAAGCACGCCACGCTGACCACCAGCAAAAACCAACCTGCCGCGCTGTGCTGGCTGCGCTCCGTGGTGTGCGTTAATACCTTTGCCATAATCGACTCCTTCGTTTTACTTCGCGCGTATTTCTCCCTGCGCTTGGACCCTTACGCCGCCGGGGCGTCTTCCCTTACTTCTTCCGGTACGTGCGCCAAGGCGGATTGGACTGCATCGGCCAATTCGTTAAACCTGCGCTCAAAATTCTCGCGATACTTGCTGGGTTGCCCACCCAGCAGGAGAGCCGGCTGCCCCTTGCGATCCGTCGCCGCGATTCCCCAAATGCGGATGTGCGAAAGGTACAGGGCCATCATCAATCCGGTCACCAGCAGCAGGCAGCCTGGCCAGATCAGCCATTGACCGGGTTCGTGCGCAACCTGCAACCCCGTGGTGGATTCCATCTCCACGCTGACAAACCGGAAGCTTACGCCGGTATCGTTCGGCGGGTTCAATTCCGGCGACTTGGCCAGCACCCAGGCATTGGTGGCCCGGTTAGCCGGACGCATTACTTGCAGGTGAATGGCAGGATTATTAGGCTCATCGGACCGTGAGGCAATCTGGTTGCCTTCCAGAACATAGTCGGGAATAAAATCGGCCAGCGCGACGGTGGAGCCATCGTCACCCAGAGGCACTGGCGCCCCTGGAGCGAGATTAAGCACTTTGTGTTTCTGGACACCGTTTTCCAGCCAGTTCGCCTCCATAACCAGTTTGCGGGGCACCCCTGCGGAAGCCAGCGATGCCTGGAAGAATCGCACTCCCTTGTAGGTGAGAGGGTCATTCACAGAGATCTTCTTTTGCGCCACCGCGCGGCCGTTTTCGAGCACCGTCAGTTGGCTCCAGTATTGCCGGGGGGAGCCGTCAGGGTAAGATTCCATCCCTGCTGAATCGCAACGCAAGGTGAAGTCGAGGTGATGGCGGGCGCCCGGCTCGGTCAGAGGTTCGATGACGTCGGTGCTCATCCCCGGGCGGAGCGTGACGAATCCTTTGTAACCGCGGGTCCCATCCAGGATTGCCCCGGTAAAGATGATCAACAAGCTGGCATGGACTACGTAAGGTGCAAGGCGCACCAGCCGGTGCTTTTCCACGTAGAGCGTACCCTGGGGAAGAACATCCAGCCGATGCGGGTAGCCCAGATTCTCAAGCTTAAGCGCGGCCAGCGCCAACGCTTCCCGGGGTGTGTGCGGCCCCAAAGGAATCTCTCGCTGAAAGGGTAGCGCCCGGATGAAAACTGGGTCGGCCAGAAAATGCGGCCGCGCGTACAGCCGCCACACTTGGGGAAAGCGCTCGATGGAAGCCAGCGTGATGTTGGCTCCCAGGAGGCCTAATAGCAGGATGAACCACCACGTGTGAAAGACGTCGAACAGCCCCAGCGCATTCAATAGGCTGACGATCTGCGGAGCGTAGATCTGCTCGATTTGGCCTTCCTGGGCCATGGGCTTTTGGAGAATGAGAGTGCCCAGAATCATTGCCATCCCCAACATGCCGAGTAACAGTAATCCACACTTCAGCGAGCTGAAGAATTGAAGAAGTTTGTCGATACTCGATTGGCGACTGGCCACGAAGTGCTCCTGCGATTGTGGATATCCCGAGGTTGCTGGCCCTAAGCCACCCTATTCGGCATCTCTGATGCCAGCACCGGAACAAATGTCCGGTATCCATAATCTCTTGATAATGGACGGGAAAAACGCAGGTTTTCTCCCCCCGGAAGGCAACAGGGGAGCAATCCGGGCGAAATTAGGGGCAAAAGCCACATGGGATTGGGTGGGGATACGCAATTTGTCCGTTTTCCTTGACGGCCTGGCAGATAACCTATGACTATGAACAAAATCCAAGCGGACGAAAAGGAACCAAAAATGCTGACAAAAGGGCAGGTGCACAAGCACCGTCATATTGCCGGAGGCTCTAATGAAACCTTTTACTACTGTTCGTGGCCCAGCCGACGTGAAGGAATTCGTTGCTGGCCCGAGGCCCGTAACTCCCTTTAAGGAGGTTACTCCCATGGAGATGCAACCCACCTTTACGCTGACTTTCTCGATTGGAACCACCATGAAGGAAATTCACGACTCGGTGATCCGCACGGTATTGCAATATACGCGTTGCAATCGTCTACGCGCTGCGCAACTGCTGCAAATCAATCCGCGGACCATCCGTCGTCGCTTGGGCAAGAAGGACGGGGCTGGCGCCACGGTGCGAGCGGCCTGATATCCATATCTCATTCATAAGTCGGCTCACGCCTCGCTTGGCGAGGAGGGCCCGCCTCGTATTCCCTCACCACGCCCCGCACCTGTACCTCGCTTTCAAAGGGTGCGGTTTAGCCCGGCGACAGAGTGTCACCCAAGCAAGGCCGTGGTATCTCCCCGCCATGTCTTTTCCAAATTGGTGCCTTACGTGCTCCGAGTGGGGTTAAGCGTGGACATGACGAAAACCACGCCGCACGGGTGTTTTGTAATGTGGAACACGATTGAAAACTGCGAACCGGAGGGAAGTTGGGGGGCCGGGGGGTCTGTGGGCGAGGAACTTAGCGGCCGCATCCTGATTATTGACGACGACCCGCACTTCCTGCGCGTCCTTCAGCGGATCTTGTCCGGCGAGAAATTCGAAGTCAGCGCGACCTCGAATTCCTGCGAAGCATTGGGACTTCTGCGTTCCGGCAATTTTAATTTGATCATTTGCGATTTGCGCATGCCGGATTGTGACGGTTTGAACCTCCTTCAGGCCATTCGTAGCGCTGGAAACGAAATCCCCGTTATCATTCTCACCGCTTATGGCGAGGTGGATACCTATCTGGAAGCCATGAATGCCGGGGCAACGGAGTATCTGAACAAGCCCATCAAGTCGGATGAACTCGTCAAGGTTGTCCGCAACTGCCTCCGCAGAGGCAACCACCGCAACCATTCCAAGCGATCGACCAACGTCTAAAAAGCCCTCCTTTTGAGATTAGAATTTCCCAACAACTCGCGCTTCCACCCACATTCTCTGCGTGAAGACCCACGAAACTGAGCGTATTAATGGGAATCAGGGGGGTACGAGATTTCCTGCCCGGCGCCAACCTCGATGGGGCTTCTTGTGCCTACGGTCAGGGTCCCGTCAAAGTCGACGCA
>PLWR01000491.1 GCA_003165615.1 Acidobacteriota bacterium
GCATAGCGGAAGACGCGTTTGCCGACGAGTGGAACATAGGTGATCTCAGCGATTACCCCGCGCGTCGGGGGGCGCCAGAACTGGTCCAGCGTGTCGGTTCGCCAGCCGTTTTTATCGACGATCACCGAGAACCCGTCGGTCCTGGTGATGACCAGGTACTCGATGGCGTCGTCGCCTTTCAGCACCTGGACGCAGTGGTCCACCACCGTGGTGTAATCTTCCGACATGGCCGCACCCGCCGTTACGTCCTGTAGGGAGGAAGAAACGCCTTGCGCCTTGGACTTCAAGGCCTCGAGCAGGTCCTTCTTCTGTTGCGGGAGATTCACCGTAACGTACAGCGCCAGCGTCAGCAGGGTTACCAGCCAGCACATGGCGGAGATACGGACGCTGATGCTCCGGAGAAAGCGAAAGGGCGTAAGATTCGGTTTCACGGGTCTTCTCCTCTTCCGGCCGGAGGCGCCGCTTTCCTCGAAAGACTTGCCAAGGGCGCTTTACCCGGCGGCTGGGAATAAAGAAGATTGTGCTTTCGCCACAATTCGCGCACCGGCTCCAAAGCGGGCTTGTCCACCGGCGCAAGGCGGCTGAACCCGAAAACCATCAGAATCTGCTTGCCCTGAGTATCGAGGTGCAGGTCTCGGACGCTCTCGAGGAACTCCTCGAGGAATGCGATTTGTTTCCTACAAATGCAGAAGAGTCCCTCGACCAAGGGGGGAGAAGCGCTGAGCACCCGCAGCTTCGCGCCCACCTGCGGGTTCATTTCCCTGGCGACGTCAAAGCTTCCCTCATCGACAATCGCAGCATCGGCCTTGCCGAAAAAAACCGGCAGAATAGCGGAAGAAGCTTTGGGAACAGTCTCCACCGAGCGAAAGAAATGCTCCGGACGGCCCAGGCGGGCGTCGTAGAGCATGGCATCGAGCCAAACCTGTCCCAGGTTGGCGCCGGTATTGGCGTGAATGATGGTGGTCTTTCCACGTAGCCCTTCAAGAGAGGAAATGCCCGAATTCGCACCCACCAGCACCAGGTAGCGTGGCGGGACACTTCCCTCACCCTTCATCGCGCAGAAGACCGGCTCTACCGCCGTGAGATCCGCCAGCTCAAAATATTCCACGGCATCGAGGGCGAGGACTCCTACCGAGCCGGCCAGCACGCGCCTCCGGATTTCCGCCATGTCGTCGACCGCCTCAACCGTCGAATCGACTTGGAACCCATGCGCGTGGCCGATCATGCTGGCCCAGATCCGAACCGCGGCGATCGCGTCGTTGCGATTCGCCGCACGGAAAAGACTGGTGCTGAAGACCATATCCAACCGCATTCTGCGCAGCGGCGCGGATTGCCCCTGGGCGAAGGTGTGGAACCAAGGTCCACAGATTGTGAGCACGGCCGCGAGAAAGGTCCCGATCGGGACCCGAAACCCCGTGTTCGCGCGAACGCGTGGGGACACCTGCGTCAGGGGCTTCATGGTTTCACCTCGGGGTGCACGCCGCTGGTTTCAGCCCGGTGCGCCAGGCCGGGTTCCCCTGTTTTTGCCGCAGCTTTTTTCCCGGTGATAGCCAGGTATTTCGCGCACAGAGTCCTCACTCGCTCCAGGTCCTCGTTGTTTACCGTCTTCATTCGGTCCGACTTGAAAACCAGCAGAATCTGTTTACCCTCGGCGGTCTGATGGAGATCCCGCAACCCTTGCAGCAAGTCCTCGCGGTAGGTGATGAACCGCTTGTCCACGCACAGAATCCCACCTAACAGGGGGGTGCTTGCGGCAAGAACTCGCAGCCTCGATCCGATCTGCGGGTTCATTTCCTTCATGACCTCGAAGCTGGCGCGATCGACCACGCCCGCGCCCATCTTTCCGAAAAACACTGGTAAAACCGCCGCCGAGGGTGTGGACACGGAACTGATTGAGCTGAAGAAGCGATCCGCTGTCCCCAGGCCGTCTTCATGAAGCAAGACCTCAGTCCACATGCGCCCCAGATCAGCCCGAGAGTCGGTCTGGATGGCCAGAGTCTTGCCGCGAAGACCGGAAATCGTGGTTACGCCCGGTTCCCGATTGGCCACCAACAGGAATTGTAGAGATTCGTCGCCTTTGCCGCGGGTGGCGGTGAATGCCGGCTCCAGCAACCCCAATCCCGCCACTTCGAAATATTCCATCGGGTCCAGTAGCACAAGACCCGTTGATCCTTCCTGCAGCCGCGTCTTGATGTCCGCCGCATCCTCGGCTACCGAGATGTTGCAATCCAACTGAAAACCATTCTGCCGGCCGACGGTGTCGCTCCAAACTCGCATGGCGGCAATGGCATCATTCTTGCTCACGGTACGAAACAGGCTGCTGCTGTAGACTACGTCAAGATGCACCCGGCGCAGCCCCGGCGCGTGCTGCCCCGCCGCCGCGACCGCCGCTGGCCGGAGTAGAAATGTGGCCAGGAGAGAAAGAGCAAGTGGCGACGGCCGCAGTCCTTGTCCCGCCGCGCGTGGCCCCGCCACAGCGCGTCGGGATGAGAAGAAATGTCTGGCCGCCGGCCACATGGTTTTACTTCCTCCTTCCGGCTGCAGGCTCATGATACCGTTCGTAGGCATCCAGTAGGGAGTTTGCGGGGCGTAGGCAGTCAGCTTCTCGAGCGGTGAAGCCTGAGGTTTGAAACAACGTCAAGATTTGTTTAGCCGGAGGGCTCGACTTCAATTTAATAATCCCGTCGAGGATCGTTTTCTTGAGATCGGCAGGGCAATCTTTGCGGCAGGCAAAGAAGGTGCCCACCATCTTCGGCGAAGCGAGTAGCACGTTTAGCTTCTTCGATAGTTGTGGGTTAAGTTCAATCATCGTGTCCAAGCCCCGGCGGGTCACCAAACAGGCGTCGGCCTGCCCGAAGAACAGCGGCAGAACAACCTGAGAAAGCTTTGTATTCCTGGTGATGTGGCCGAGAAGTTTCTGAGGGGATTCCAGACCCTCCCGCCATAGCGACACCGTTAGCCACGGTTCGGCCAGGTTAGTACTGGGACTTTCCCACACGTTCAGGGACCGGCCCCGCAAACCTGCCAGATTTACAATTCCGCTACCATCCCGGACCACGAGCAGGAATTCGTCCCCGCCATGTTCATCCGTAATGATGCGGCTGGTGTCGACGCGTGAGGCTACCCGCCGGTATTCCTGA
>PLWR01000169.1 GCA_003165615.1 Acidobacteriota bacterium
TTGCACTTTGCCTTTTGACTTGTTCTTTTTGCTCTGCGCCTCTGCGTCTCTGCGCGAGAAAAGCTTTTATTGAATGAGAAAAATGACTCCAAGGGAAAGAGTGCTGGCGGTTCTGGCTGGGCAGAAGCCCGACCGGGTGCCGTGGTTCGGTGACTTGGATTATTGGGTGACGGCATTGATCGAGCGGGGCGAAAAGCCCAAGGACTTCCGGCGGAGTGACGCTTACATTGACTGGCACCGCGATCTGGGCGTGGGATTCTACCTGCAAGGGTATTTTCCTTTTCGGGCCATCACCGAGCGCTGCCGGGTGCGCGAATGGAATGACGGCAAGCTACGGCGCCGCCAAATCGAGACGCCTTGCGGGACCTTGCGGGAAACCTGGACGTGGCTCCCCGATTCGTTTGCGGAAGCTCCCACCGAGCACCTGGTGAAGTCGGCTGGCGATTTGCGCGCCTACCGTTATTTCCACGAAAACACTCGCTATGAGCCGGACTACGCCTTTGCCGAGCGGCGGCGCGGGCAGGTGGGCGATATGGGCGTGGTACTCTGCTACCTGCCCAAGAGCCCGCTGATGCAGATGATTGCCCTGGATGCGGGAGTTAACGCGGTTTTCGAAATTTTCACCGACGCGGGGGAGGAATTCCACAAGACCATGGACGTCGTGCGGCGCTCGCACGATGCAGCGGCGAGCATCGCGGTGGAGTGCCCGGCCGATGTGCTGATGATTCCGGAAAACCTCTCCTCCGAGTGCGTGGGTAGGACCTTTTACGAAATGTTCATGCGCGACTATGAAGAAACCTGGGCGCGGCGCATTCGCGCGGTAGGGAAGTTTTCGTGCATTCACCTGGATGGAACCATGAAGGGGTTGCTGCGTGAGACTTGTTCCACCAGCCTGACGTTCATCGAGGCGCTCACCCCCGCGCCCGCCGGCGATTTGGATATCGAGAAGTGGGCGGAGTGCAGCGGCAACTCCCGCACCGTCCTCTGGGGCGGACTGCCGGGCGTCTTCTTTACGGAACTGGTAAGCGATGAGGAGTTTGACGCCCACGTCCGCCGCGTGCTGGAGGTTATGCGCTCCGAACCGCGTTACGTGCTCGGTGTCGCCGACCAGGTCCCCCCCGATGGGTTGGAGCGCCGCGTCCGCCGCGTGGGCGAGCTCGTGGAGCTTTACGGGGCGTATTCGTGATAGGGGATGGAGATGTCTACACGGTATCGATTAGACCTCATTCCCTTCAGCGCCGCCGTCTGTCATCAAACTGAAATCCGGACATGGCTGAATCGCGCGGTGCCTTCGTTAACGAAAACTCCCCAATCGCCTTGCTTCAGGTCGTACAGGCGGGTACTCATGGCGATCTTGTTGTCGACGTAAACCACGCATACCGTGTCGTCCACCAACACCTTCAACTCCACCGGCCGCTGCGGGTCAAGTCTTAGGGGCCTTTCCAGTCCCACCCAGAAGGGAACGGAACCGGGCCTCGGCCAGGAGTCAAACACCAGCCGGTTGCGGGCAGGTTCCAAACGGACATAGTAAGCTGAATCGAGCGTGTCGCTGACACGAAGCATCAGGCCACAGCCGCGCGTGAGGGCCTCAAAATCCACCGTGGCCTCGATCTTGCATCGCGACGGCATGATTCCCGCCGTGGCGCAACCAAAGCCTTCCGGAGTTGCCAGTTGTATGACGCCGGGCGAAATCTTGCAGGGGCCCACACCGGGATGAAATCCGAATGGGGGCTTCTCTCCATAGGCTTGGTCAATGCTGTCGGGCACTTTCACGGAGAGAGTTCCATCCGTTTCCTGGAGCAATTGATGGACCACCAGGTTTCCGCCCCACTGCCAGGGTTCCGAGTCATTGAGGTTGATGCGGGTGGGCAACCAACCGAAGACGAATCGCCGGTGGCCATCGGAGGCGGTCTTGGCGGCGTAGAAAGCCCGGCCATCAAACGTGTCATTATCCGGGGCCTGCCATGGTCCCTTAAGGGACTGACTCATACGGTAGTGCGTGGAAGTGCGTTCGCTGCCCTCGGAAAAGACCAGGTACCACCAATTGCCCATTCTGAACAGGTCCGGGCATTCATGCACGGAGTAGAGCCCCGGCGTCCAGAAAGGCTCGCGCACTTCCCACGTGCTGAGATCCTTCGAGGCGCAGAGCGCCGTGCAGCCACGCCTTCTCGATGGGCCACTCTTGAGGCGGGCGGCGGTGAGCATCCAATACTCCTTCGCCTCGTCATTCCAGAANNCAGCAGGTCATCACTGACCGCGTGCATGATGCCCTCAACGGGTTTCCCCTGCTTGCGGAAGTATGGATTGTGGCCCGTGTAGAAGATGTGATAGCGGCCCTCACCTCTTATGACTGAACCGGTAAAGACGTAGAGGTCCTGCTCATCCTTGGTTCCCCGCGCCAACATCTGACCGTGCTCTTGGAAGTGCACGAAGTCACTGGTGCTGATCTGATACCACGGAGTTCCCTCGCCATGGCCGGGGATATCGCGCCAGGTTTGCAGGTAGAAGAGGTGGAATCTGCCGGCATCATAGAATGGGATGAAATCGCCCGCCCAGGCGTCCCTGGGCTTGTAGAAGAACTCCGCATCGTAGGTCTTGCCGGGCACACCTGCCTCCGGTTTCTGGCAGTAGCCTGACCATGGCTTGGCTTCCCACCCCGGTGCTGCTCCTGCCAGCAACGCCGCTGCGCCCAAGCCTTTGATGAATCCTCGTCGCCTCATGTGGGTCACTCCATCGCTTGCGTCTTGTTGGTCTTCAAGTGCATCAAGCGAGTTTCTGAAAACCTAAGCTTGGCGCGTGTTTAACTCCAACGACGAAGCGCATTGCCAGATGCTACCGCCGTGTGAAGATCGCGCGCTTTACCCCTACCGCGGCAGTTTTACCTCACCGGTGATTGCCAACTGGACGCTCACGCCGCCTGTGGTATCTCCGGGTTGGGCTCCCCCCACGAAGAGGGTGTACTCGCCCGTCTCCACGACGTGTTCTCCCCGCTCATCCACCATGCTCAGATCGCGGGGAGTCAGCGTGTAACTCAGATGTTGGGTTTCACCCGGCAGCAGATGCACACGCGCGAATCCACGCAAGGCGCGGGCCGGCGCGCCGGTGCGGGGAGGGAATTCCAGGTAGAGCTCCGCCACCTCATCACCGGCAACCTTGGATGAATTGTGGACGTCCACCTGAACGGTGAGGGTTTCGCCCGCCTGAATCTGCGGCGGAGAAAGTGTCAGATGGCTGTATTCGAACGTGGAGTAGCTCAATCCATAACCAAAACCGTACAGGGGCTTTCCCTTGAAGTATCGGTAAGTACGGGTCTGCATGGAGTAATCTTCGAACGGCGGAAGTTGGTCAAGGGAAGTGTAAAAAGTGACAGGCAGACGGCCGCTGGGATTGTTGGCGCCCGCCAAGGTTTCGGCGATCGCCGTGCCGCCTTCCTCGCCGGGATACCACGCCTCAAGCACCGCCGCCGCATGTTCCTGCGCCCAGTTCACCGCCACCGCGCTCCCGCTCATCAAGACGACCACGAGCGGTTTGCCGGTGGCCGCCAGCGCTTCCAGCAACTGTTGCTGCGCCGCCGGCAGGCTGATGTCCGTGCGGTCGCCTCCCTGGAAGCCCGGCACCTGAATGCGCATCTCTTCCCCCTCGAGATTCGGCGAGAGCCCGACGAACGCCACCACCGCATCCGCCTGCTGTGCAGTTTTCACGGCTTCATCGCGAAGAACCGCCACTGGTGGTTGCCAGGTGAGTGTGACAGGGGCGGCTGAGAAAGCTGATTCGTGGATGTAATCGAACTGCAACGCATGGGGTTTCGTATCCTCGAAATGCACTTGGAATGTGGTTGGCGCTTGTTCCTTTCCCTCCTCGGTCCAGTTGGTGGGAATGGGCAGCACCGTGTCGAGAACCACTTGGCCATCCAGGAGGATTCGAAAAGCTTCCTTGCCGCCGTTGGGATGGAATCCTGGTTTGGGGACGCTGAAGGTGTAGGTTCCAGCTCCGGGCGGAGTCAGCGTGCCGGTCCAGCGTACGGCAAAAGCCTTCTGGGGAACCCCCGGCGCGGGTGCAGCGGCGTACCAATCAAACTGGATCTGCGGGTCCACGCGCGTCAGCACCGGCGGGCCGGAGAAGTCGGGGTTGGCAAAGTATTCGCCCTTGAGTCCAGAACTTACCGCATCGCCCAACAAGTGAAAGGCGCTCGAAGGCACCGCCACCGGCAACTGTTCCGCGTAGGGAGACCCTTGTGCGTAGAGAATCTTCACCTTGCCGCCAAGCACATCGCGGATTCCTTGCAAGGGATAGACAGGGTGCAATGGTGTGCCGTAGTAATTTCCCTCCAGCGCCGCCAATGACTCCGCGTTGGGTCCGACAATCGCCAGGGTTTTGATGTTGTCTTGGAAGGGCAGTGCGCCATTCTGGTTCTTCAACATCACGATCGACTCCCGGGCTGCCTGCAAGGCCAATCGGTGGTGTTGGGGGGAGTTAACTTCGGAGAAGGGGATCTGATTGAAGGCCACGGTGTTGGGCGGATCGAACAATCCCATTTTGAATCGCGCCATGAAGAGACGCTTCATCGCCGTGTCAATCTCGCTCTCCTTGATGAGCCCGTCCTGCACTGCATTTATCAGCGCCACATACTCTTTGCCGCAGTCGAGGTCCGTACCAGCCTGCACGGCAACAGCCGCGCCGTGTTCATTGTCCGACGTGAATCTGTGACCCGCGGTGATGTCGCCCACCGCCCCGCAATCAGAAACTACATAGCCCTGAAATTTCCACGCCTGCCGCAGCGTTTCCTGCAGCAGAAACTTGTTGGCGGACGCCGGCACGCTGTCCACGGCGTTGTAAGCGGACATCACCGAATCGGCATGGCCCTCCACCACGGTAGCGCGAAAGGCGGGCAGGTACGTGTCCTCAAGATCGTGTGGTGAAGGATTGACGTTGAACCCGTGCCGAAGCAGTTCCGGGCCGCTGTGTACCGCGTAATGCTTGGGTGTGGCAATGGCCTTGAAGTACTGTGGATCGTCGCCCTGCATTCCGGTTACATAGGCCACGCCCAGTTTCCCAGCGAGGAAAGGATCTTCGCCATAGGTTTCCTGTCCGCGGCCCCAGCNNGGGCGACCAGAAATCGAGGCCGAAGAAAATGTTGTGGTTGCCTTCCCGTTGCGCCTGGTTGTAACGGGCACGACCCTCGGTGGCGATGGTTTCGCCCATGGCGTGAATCAGATTGAAATCCCACGTGGCCGCCATGCCGATGGCCTGCGGGAACACGGTTGCATATCCTGAACGCGACACGCCGTGCAGAGCTTCACTCCACCAGTCATAGGAAGGAATGCCGAGCCGGGCGATCTCCGGCGCCGTGCGCTGCATCTGCCGGACCTTCTCTTCCAGAGTCATGCGCGAGACGAGATCGTCAACACGCTTCTCGACGGGCAGGGAAATATTCAGATAAGCGGGGGAGGAATTCCCTGTGGTGGTTTGGGCATTTCCGGGCAGCACCAGCCCGCCGGTAATGATGAAAGCAAAGAGTGCACGTGCAATACCACAAACCAGCAATCGGTCATGCGTTCCGTTCATGAGATTCACTCCTTGAAGAAAACCAAAAACGCAATAATTTAGCACGGCTACTCCGGAACCAAAAGAAGACTCTCTGTGCCCTCCGTGCTTTTCAAGCTTTCACACAGAGAATACAGAGTAACTCAGTGACTTCTGTGTTGAGGCTGTTCCAAGCACGGAAGTCACGGAGGCAAATGGAATCAAGGCAAGTGATTGTAATGCTTCGCGGGGGGAGGACAAGGAGATCGAATGAACAGCCAGTTCACCCGACCTCCCGATCGCCAGATCACCCGATCCGTTAAGCCTGTTCCAGGATGACGAAGTCGCCGGGGTTCCATGCCAGGGCGATGATGTAAAACTTGGTCCCGATTTTCCGTATTGCAGCATTGTGGATGTGGGTGAAGTTTTGCAGCCCCAGGTCTTCCTTGATCATAACGGTGGAGACCAGTTTTCCGTGTTCGAGGACATAGATGGGCGCGCCCTTTTTCTTGTCCGGGCCTTCCAGCGCGGGGACCACGCTGTACTGGTGGTCGAGATAATTGATGTCGCAGGGCAGCGATCCCGAGGGCATGGGGTTGGTGGAAAGGTAATGTCCATAGCGGGTGAAGCGTTCAAAGCGCGAATTGGGGCGGTCGGCGACGTCCAAATTAGGCTCGTCGGGAGTCTTGGTGATTCCGTGCCCGGTTGAGAACTGGCCGATTCCGGTGCCCTTTCCGCCCCACGCCAGATCGTTCCAGACGGCCTCGAATTGTTTCTCAGGGGTGACGCGCGCAGTCAACACATAATCAAGATTGCAATATCCGGTAGTTACGTAATATAGGCCTTCCAAATACTCCACCGCCGTGGGCGAGAAGTTGCCGCCGCCCAGGAAGTAGTCGTGGACCGGCTGCTGTTCGAACTTGTCGTCGGCAGTGGGAGCATCGAGCTTGTGCACCAGCTTGCCATCGAGCGTGGTGGTGAAGATCTTGCCCTCGCTATTGGCGGGGAAAACCAGGTAAGGCGTTCCATCGTTGTCGTACCAGATGTTGGTGTCGTGCAGGTTGATTTTCCGCATCTCATCCGGAGTTTCGACCATGCTGATGGTCTTGAAATCCGAACTGATTTGGAGAATGCCCGCTCCGGGCAGCGCAAAATAGGTTTCGTCCTGACCGGGGCGGCGGTCCACGGCAAACCCGCCATGCGCGTCCTTCAGCACCTTCTGAGCTTCGGGGGGAAGGTGGTCAGAGGTGTACAGAACCTTGAATTTCATGGCCCCCTGGCCGCTGACGCCAGGAGCCTTTTCGGCCATCGCGCCGGAGGCGTCAAGAGATGCTCGCACAGCCTGCTTGCCAAACCTTGGAGCGTGATGGTGGTGAGCGTGGAGGGTGGTAAGGTTCCGCGTCATACCCGCCAAACCGACAAGACCATACATCATCCATCTTCGCGAAAGGCTCATAGCTTTTCTCCCCGAAGGAATTTTCTGAAGTTAAGTTACTGGTGTGCGCCCGAACATTCTAACGGAGTTCCCAAAGGGAAGCCCCGCTGGACTGGTAAGATACTCCGAACGGCCTTTTAGCGCAATGGCTTGTTGAGTGTGAATCCTGCATTGACAAGCTGCCGAGTTGGTATTAGAACTGCATGAGGGGTGTCAGGGCAACCCTCTAGTCCTCTTCGTAAGGAGTTCTCCATGCCGGCAAGCACTGTGCAATATCGGGTCGACGACCGTCAAATCCAGCACTTCGACGAAGAAGGGTACTTAATTGTCGAGCACCTGTTTACCGACCAGGAACTTCAGCCTGTCATTGACGAAATCAGTGCCGACCTCGACCAGCGCTGTCGCGACGCTGTGGCCGCGGGCACGCTTTCCCGGACTTACGAGGAATACGATTTCGAGCACCGCCTGACCCACGTCAATGCCGAGAATGCGGACATTTCGAAGTCGATGTGGGACATGAAGCTGGTGCTGCCGAGTTTCTTTGGTCTGATGACCAATCCCAAGCTGCTTGATGTCACTGAACAATTCTGCGGCCCGGAAATCATCGCCTCCAGTGTTTACCGGCTGCGGCCGAAGGTGCCGAGCCACTCCTGGAGCCCGGTGCCGTGGCATCAGGACTCAGGTTACTTTGAGCCTTACTGCGACCTGGGCCTCATCATGACCGTTTGGCTGCCGCTCGTCGATGCCACGGAAGAGCGCGGGTGCTTATGGGTGATGCCGCGCATGCACAAGGGCGGGCTCTTCTTTCACCATCCCGACGATATGGGACATTATCTGGTAATTCCCGATGAGGAATTCGGCGGCCGCCAGGGTGTGCCGGCTCCGGTGCCGAAGGGCGGCGTGCTGTTGCTGACCAACCGTACCCCCCACGCCAGCTTTGAGAACAAGAGCGACATCGTGCGCTGGAGCATGGACCTGCGCTACCAAAGCGCCGCGCTGCCCACCAACGCAGCGATCACTCGCCTATCCGGCGAAGCCAAGAGTTCGGCCACCGTCGGCGTGCCCCTCGCCTGCAATCCCCCCGAGCCCGACTTCCTTGTCCGTAGCCAACTCCGGCCCAATGAAGTGATGAAGACGGCGGAGGAATTCATCGCCCTGCGCAAGAACCATGTTTATCAAGCCGCCACCGACCGCTGGGGATACTCCGTAGCCAAACGCAAGGACCCGCTCGGCAACCCCTACAATATTGGTGGATCCAAGAAGATCTGAGCGAAACTCGAAATTCGAAACTCGAAATTTGAAGACCGCAATTCGCCAACCACGCGGTAAACCCGTCTGGCCAGTACAACATCTGCTCAAATAAGTGAAGTCCGTACTCCCAAATGGGTTGGAATGAGCGCGAATCGTGCTCCATCGGGCGAGTTTCGATTTTCGAGTTTCGATTTTCGATCTCCGGCCCATCCGCGTTACTTCACCGCGGGCGCGGCCGTCAGGGCGGGCGCGGCTCGGAAACCTTCACCGTGGGTGGAGGGTGACGTGAACTTCGATTCGAGGTAAGTGAGCGGGATGTCGTAGAGCAGTACCTTGGGCGAGTGCCGCAAGCTGTCGTGGATAAAACAGACGTGGGTACACCAGCACTGATCCTGCACGATGGCGCCCAATTCTTCCTTGCGTTCCTGAGCTTGCCAGAACTTTCCAAAATCACAATCGTATTCTCGCAAATTGGCCAGCTTGCCGCGCAGCTCGCAGGAGCGCACGTCACCGTTGAAGTCGATGACGATGGACGTGTCACCGGCGGTGCAGGGCATGGGCCAGGGATGGGATTCAGCAATATTTTCAAGCTGGATTTTATTATGTAGCGCCAGAGTGCCGTGATAGTAGACCTGGGCGATCTTGCGGGCCACGCCTGTGCGGCGCCGCAGGACCTGCTCCGCGTAATAGTCGTAGACGGTTTGGATATCTTTGTAGAGAGCGGCAAGGCGCTGGGTGGGGATCTGCTTAAGAGCCGCCTCTTTGGCCGCGCCGCGAATGATATTGAAATAATGGCCGTCCACCGCGCAATGGGCTTTGACAAACTCCGCGATGGCCATCACCTGGTCAAAGTTCTCCGAGCAAATCACGGTGTTAATGTTGACGCGTAGCAGGGGATACTTTTTCCGGCAGGGTTGAATCGCCTCGATGGTCTGGAGTGTTTTGGCGAAATTCCCGGGCACAGCGCGAATAGAATCCTGCATTTCGTGGATGCCGTCCATGGCAACGTTCAAGTCGAGGTGGAGTTCGGGGTTTTCCTCGCAAATTCGCGCTACCCATTCCGCCGTGCGTTCGGGGAGCAGGCCGTTGGTCGGCAGGTTCACCCAGCGGACTCCATTCTGAGCATGAAACAGATGGATGATATCGGTGAGCTCACGCCGCAGCATGGGCTCACCACCCGACAGCCACAGGTCGGTGAAGGGTGGCATGCTGAAGGCAAGCTTGCGGATTTCATCCCAGGTCAAATCGCCGCGCTGGTTCAGTTCTTCCCAATAGAAGCACGTGCGACACTTGGCATTGCAAATCGACGTGACGAAGAAGATCACCGTCCCCAGTTGCTTCTTACGCCCCAGGGAATGAAAAATCTTCACCAGATCCGATTTGTAACTGCTGGCCATGTTGTGTCTTACGCCCTGACAAGACCGATTGTAGCAGACGTTAGCCCGGCGACGAAGCGCATGGGTAGCGAGGCCCCCGGCTTTGGGGGACGCCGCTTTACCTTGCAAAACTCACCACTCTCAAAGACCGTCGCCTGCCCGCAGGTTTGGGAGCGCGAGTCTCGGGAAGAACCGCAGACCTCAAAGACGTAGGTCTACACCTGCTTTTCGTGGAGATGGAAGATGGCCTCGGCAGCGATGCGGGTGGCATGGGGATAACCGTGCCGGAGCGCGTTGCTGCGGAGTTGCTGAAGTTCTTCCGGGTGTGCAAGCAGGTGGTCAATGCGAGTGGCGAGCTCGCCCGGCTGCTTTACCCAGTAACCGGTGTGCCAGCTTTGCTCAATCAGTTGGCAGAATCGGCGTTCGTTGCCGGGCGGGGCGTCGAAAACCAGCATCGGTAATCCGCAGTTCAGGGACTCCGCCACGATTCCGCCCCCGGCACGGCTAAGAAGTATGTCAGCCGCTGCCATCCATTCGTGCATGTTGTCCACCCAGGTTAAGACCCGTGCATGCGCCATCGCCGCGGTCAATTGCAGAAGTTCCTTGCGCAGATCCTCATTCTGCCGGGCGATAAAGACGACCTGGAATAGCTGCTGAATCTTGCGGAGTTCAGTTACAACTTCCCGAGCCTTGCCCTTTCCCGACCCCCCGAAATTGACGAGGAACACAGGAAGATCATCCCGAAGGCCCAGGCGCGCGCGCAACGCGGGCCGATCGCGACTCGGCACAAACGCTGGGTCTACCAGGACTCCGCATTCGAGGATCTTTTCCTGCGGCACGCCCATGCTTCTGATCTGCGCCGCAACCTCACCGGGATGCGATATGAAGAGGTCCACCTCCGGCTGTGCCCAAGGCCTCTCAAAGGTGAAAGTCTGCGCGCCGACCAGGGAATACCGGGCGCCGAATTCGCGCTTGTGGATGACCGCGATCTCCGCCAGCCCGACCTCGGTGGCGACGACCACGTCCGGCGCGAAAGCTTCAATGTATCGGAACAGCGGACGGGCCCCCCGCCGGTAAAGCCACCAAGGCCCGCTGGTCTTGCCCTCAAACTGATGGCTTTCGATGTAATCCCAAAGTCCTGGCCAGTATTTCAGGGGAATCTCGTAGGAGTTGTAATAGGCGCGAAACCACGGCGTGCAATGCGCCAGCGTGTCCACCACCTCGACTTTGAGGTTGGGACGCAATTGGAGAAGGGCCTTTTCAAGTGCGCGTGAAAGCCGCTCGTGAGTCGCCCCATGGTGCAGAGAGAGAATGAGAACCCGAGGGTGCTCGCCGCTAATGGTCAGGTCCGCCTCCGGGCATTTTCGAGCGAATGCATTTCTGCTTCGGCTGATTCCGTTGCAGGCGACCCGGACGTGTTGTAAGAGGAAGGATTGTGAGTGCTCCGCCAATTGACTTTTGGCAGCAAAGTGTCTTCTCTCACCCTGTCCCGGTATCGAATGACAACATCCATGATGGAATCGAGCAGAACGTCGGAGAGTTTGTGGGGGACCAAGCCCAAATCGAGCAGTTTGGTGTGCTTGGCGTTGTAATAGTGTTGCTCTGACTCAACCCTGGGGTCGGGTAAATTTTCGATCGCAACGTGAAGCCCTTTGTGGCTGCCGATGCGTTGAACCAGGTTGGCCAGATCGAGGACGCTGAACTGCTCGGTAAATTGGTTGAAGACCCGATACTCGCCGGGCCGAGGCGGTTTCAGGATGGCCAGCTCGATGCACCGCAGCGTGTCGCGAATATCCAGGAAGCCGCGGGTTTGTCCGCCTTTGCCGTATACGGTGAGGGGCTTTCCAATCGCCGCCTCCACACAGAACCGATTCAGGACGGTACCCCAGATGCCATCGTAGTCGAAGCGCGTGGCCAAGCCGTCATCGAGGAGCGTCTCGTCCGTTTTCACCCCGTACACGACACCCTGGTTAAGGTCCGTTGAGCAAATCCCCCAGGTCTTACACGCAAACATGATGTTGTGAGAATCGTGGACCTTGGACAAATGGTAAAAGGAACCGGGTTGTTTTGGGTAGGGGAGGAGATCTTTGCGGCCATTGTGCGTAATCTCGATAAATCCCTCTTCGATGTCAATGTTGGGGGTCCCGTATTCCCCCATCGTGCCGAGCTTTACGAGATGGGCCCCCGGACAGAGATCCTTCATGGCGTAAAGCAGGTTCAGGGTGCCGACGACGTTGTTGGACTGAGTGAGGACGGCATGCTCGCGGTCAATCATGGAAAAGGGGGCGCTGCGCTGCTCGCCGAAATGCACCACCGCGTCGGGGGAAAACTGGGAGACGGTTTCAGCGAGGAAATCGTAATGCTGGGTGTCCCCAATGTAAATCTCGATGGGATGGCCGGTTAACTTTTTCCACAAAGCGACGCGCTCAGGTAACATCAGCAGGGGCGTCAAACTGTGGGTTCCACAGTCCTGGTCCCAGGCGCGCCGGGAAAGATTGTCGATAATTCCTACACGATGTCCCTGCTTCGATAGGTACATTGACTGCGGCCAACCGAGATAACCGTCGCCACCCACTACGAGAATGTTCATTGATTGCGGCTCCTCAACTC
Source organism: Acidobacteriota bacterium (assembly GCA_003165615.1). Next base: position 12,196 of record PLWR01000169.1, read on the forward strand.
AGATGTTCCGAACTGGTTCATAAAATGACTACTGCATTCGTTGATAAAGCGATGCTCCCTCGCTTATCAGACTTTAACGCCTATTGGGGAGCCCTTGCAATCGATTTGCTGTGAGGGGTGGACCGCAGCACGCCTTGCTTAAGGGCCATCCCCGAACAATCGTTTCATGCCCGAGCTTGAGAGCGGAGGGCATGGTTATTGCGGCCCCGTTTCCAAGGGAAGACAGGAAGAAATTGTAAGCGCTTGCCGCCCCAGGCGGGGGCTCAAAATTCTATGGCGCCGAATTTGCACTCGCGGCGCTTTACAATATTCGTCCGACAGCATAACATCGGCGGTCGCTCTTATGGACCTATTTATCCTCGGCGCCGGTATGGGAGTGGTGGGAGGGTTGCTTCCCAACCCTCTTCAAATGATCGCCCTGACGCAGATAGCGTTGGGCCGGTGGGTGCGCGCCATCTTCGTCCTTCTCGTGCCGCCCCTGGTGGTTGATGCCGCCTTCCTCTTCGTGACCTTGGCCTTCTTCCGATTCGTCCCCCTTGGCATTGCCCACTATGTTGCGTACGCCGGGGGCTTGGTGTTGATAGGTTTTGGCGGGCACTCACTATGGGAATTGCGCCGCAAAACGCCGGAAGAAGTGGCGAATTCCAGCAAGTATACGTTGGCGGGTGTTTCCGTTGCACTGCTGGCAGAGGTGGCCGCACCAGGCACCTGGATCTATTGGGTCACCATTGCCGGGCCGATTCTGGCAGAAGGCCGGGTTCGGGGCTATAGTCACGTGGTCCCATTCTTTGCCGGTGGTTTGGCGGGTTACTATGGGGCCGCGTTGATTTCCACGTGCCTCATGGCCTGGGGCGCTGGTCTGCACAAGGCTTTCAAGAAACACCTCATCCTGATTGCTAACGTCCTGCTTTTGTTGATGGGTCTCTCTTACATCGTGCGCGCCTACCTGCGGTAACCTTAGTACAAGACATCCAAGGCGAGGTCAAAGAAACGCTGCTGTTTGCCGGCGTATGTGCCGAAAGAAGGTGACGTGACGGTATTCCAGACATCTCGGTAGTTGCCGTGATTCGTAAGGTTAAAGACGCTGACTGAACCCCGCAAGACGTGTTTGCCCAGCAAGGGGATGAAAGGAAGCTTGAAATCCCTGGAGGTCCGCACATCGAGCGAAACGAAGGAGGGGAATCGGCGGCTGTTGGGTGGGCCCACATAATTCTGCAAATCGTCGTAAATGGAAAAAGGGAAGCCCGAGTGCCAATCGAGCAGCGGGGTGACGATGAACGTTTGCGGAAGCTTGAAACGCCCCCAGGTCACGACGCGATCGGGGACGTTGGTAGGAAGAGTGCCGAACAAGTTTGGATTGATGACCGGCTGCTCGTAGGGAACATAGACGGAAGCCATGGTGTTCAGGTCACCGCGCGCCTGGCTGTTGACGTAGGAAATATTGAAATCCGCCTTGTCGGAAGCCCGCACGCGCACCGTGGCCTCAAACTCGTGGTAGCGCGACGCGCCCAGGTTCGAAAGCAAAAGCCAGCCAGTGGTTGGCGAAAGGACCTGTGGGTCGACGGTGAACTGATTATAAGTGCGGCTGGCCAGGTAGCTGACGCGCGCGATAATGTTAGGGCGTATCTCCTGATCGATTTCCGTGTTCCAAGTAATGTTGTAGGGTGTGCTTCCCAGCCGCGCGCCGGTGGGAACAATCTGGCCATTTTCCTTAAACCTCTCGTAAAAGGGCTGGTACACGGTGGGGGGACCCAACGCCACTCCATTTGTGTCAAAAAGGGTAACCTGCCGCGCGGGGTTTTGGGTGAAATCTCCGGCGAGAAGTGGGAGGCGATCATAGAAGACGCCGTCGCCCCCGCGAATAATCGTCTTGCCATTTTTGGCGGGAGAGAAAACGAAGCCGGCGCGCGGGGAAATTGCCGCGGGTTCACCGAGCGTCTGGCCGGAAAACCGCAATCCATAATCGATGGATAGGTAGTCGTTGAAAGTCCAGTGGTCCTCGGCAAAGCCGGCGAGTTCCGTGTCAGCGGTGGTGAGTTGGCCGACGGGCCCAAAATCCATTTCCTCGGCCAGGGAGTCGTCAGCCCGCAACAGTTGCACAGGACGGGAAGAGTTGGTTCCCTGATAGGCCCGATGGACGATGTCGCCCCCCACCTTGAAATCATGCCGGCCGCGCCAGTGTTTGCGGGGAAAAAGGTAACTTTCCTGCACCTCCTGCTGATTGCTGGCGCGTGTCCACGCGTTGAAGAAGTTGCCCTCCCATCCCGTAGGAGTGATCAGCAGGTCCTTGGCGCCCTGGCCGTGCGAGTAACTGTCAAAATCGGTAAATTGCGCCAGGGTGGTCAATATCCCACCGCCGGTGAACACATAGTGATCCTGCCCCCCGATCGAGTACCCGCTTTGCGCGTAGTCGGCGGAAGCCGTCTGCGGAATGAGCGAATCGATGTTGTCATACTGCCGCCGCAAGGGGAAGAGTTTGACGTTGACGCTAATCAAGTGCTGGGACGAAATGGTGTAATAGAAATTCGAGAAAGAAGTCCATCCCTCCTTATGGGTTTCATTTTTCGGCCAGGCCAATCCCCGGACGGGCTGATCGGAAAATTCATAGGTGAAGGCTTCGGAAAAGGTGAGCTTATCTCCCCTCAAGGGCCCCGAAAAGTAGAGGCGCGGGGCGTCGCTCTCGATTCCCATCATGTGCCCGGAGCGGAAGCGGGGGGTGGGCACAAAATCATTCAACTCATAATTCCATTTGCCCGACGGGGCCTTGGTTTGGAGGGTGGTAAGACCGCCGGAAAAGCGCCCGTACTCGACCTGGTAGGCGCTCTTGAAAACGTCGACCGATTCCACTGCGTCAAGGGGAACGTCAATGGAGAAACTGCCGGTCACGGGATCAACGGTTTCGGCAGAATCCACCAGCAGAGTCCCCTGATTTTCAATGGCGCCCTTGACCGCGATCCTGCCATCCGGGGCGCGAATTACACCCGGAATCAATGGCAATGCAGCTTTAAACTTTTGCTCAACGAGGGGCAGGGAATGGAGTTGCTGGTCGCTAAGGGTCGCGGGCGGAGCTGCTGCCTCCTCCGTGGCCTTAGGGGCTTGGGCGATGACATCCACCTTTTGGTGGACGACAACTTCATAAGGAAGCTCAACCTGGAGGGTTGAGGGTTCTGCGCTTGCGGTAATCTCGATATCCGGCTTGGCCACCGGCTCGTAACCCACCGCGGCACAGGTCAACCGATAGTCCCCTGGAATCAGACCTGTAAACTCGAAAGTTCCTTTATCACCGGTAGTTACGGGGCGCCCCTGCTCGGGCAGGGTTCGGCCCCGCAAAGTGCAAACCGCTCCAGCAATGGGTGCGCTGTTCGGGTCTACAACTTCCCCTTTAAGCGTTTGGGTGTCAGGAAGGGCTCCTTGAGCCGTGAATGATATGCTCAAGACAACAAAAACCAGAGCCAGGCCGACACCCTGTAAGCGAGGCCAATAATGGAGCATCAATTGTTCTGCATGCGCAGAATTTAGGCGCGTCAATCAGTGATTATACTTTGATTTGCCTTAGGGCCGCCATGCCGAACCGCAAAAGCTCACATGACCCTTGCCTCTTGGCGTTGCCCATCGGCCCCCGTTAATATGATGCGTCCTTTCGGTTAAGGGTTGAGAGTGTACCCTCATGAGCGAGCGCTAATTCAATCGTGCGCCTGGCGCCGCACCTGACTGCTTGTGCATTTCTGCCTTTTGTTTGTACATCAGAGCGTCGGCGCGCGCCAGAACCTCCTTGATGGTCTCACCTTTTTGCCACTCCACCAAGCCAATGGCGGCCATCATCTTGACCTTTGGCCCCGCCGTCCCCAAGTGGAGGGTGTAGCTGCCGAAGACCCATTTTTGCATGCGCTCGACGTGCGTTTGGGCTTCCGTGATGTTCACGTCGAGGATGACAATGAATTCATCGCCGCCCCAGCGGCCCACCACGTCCGTGACGCGCGAAGCCGAGCGCAATTCGGTGGAGAATTGCTTCAGCAGATCGTCGCCCGCCTCGTGCCCGAGGCTGTCATTGACTTGCTTAAATCCGTTGAGGTCCACTATGACCACGCAAAAGGGCGTTTTTGCGTCAATGCGCCGTTGCAGCTTGGTTTCCACCCCCTGACGATTGTCCAGTCCCGTCAAGGCGTCGTGGCTGGCGCGCTGTTCCGACTCTTCCAGCTTCGTCTGATAAGTTGAGACCTGGGTCCGCAAAGCCGCCACGGATTCGCGGCCGTCCTGCTCCATCTTATCCACGCAGGTTTTAAGTTCCTTGGCCCCACGCACAATCGCGGCGCGGATTTGGGGCAGGTCCTCCAGGTTGGCGAGCGCCTGAAGCCGTTTGGTGAAGTCGCCGAATTGAGTGGTGTAACGTTTATCGCGCTCCGCCACGGACTCCGCCGCGCGCGCCAGCGTCATCAGGATTTCCTTCACATCGCCGACCCGCTGTTGGAAGTACTCCGCCGTATGTTCACCCCATTCGTGGAGTTGCTGCTCCACCTGTCCTTCCGTTTCCTTGACGAGGGGGGAAGTGACCGTTTTGGCCAGGCTTTCGGCCAGCAGCATCAGGCTCTTTTGGAGGTCGGGGCCCAGTGGCGGACAGGCCCGCAGTCCACAATTTCCCATGGCGCCCAGCGCCGCCCGATAAGCCTCCAGCATCGAGGCCAGAAGTTCCTCCGGGCTCGGTGGCCGATACTTGCTCAATTCACTTGTGTCCAGGTCCAGGTACTTCTTTATGGAAATCACTGTTCGCCGCTCCTTCCCGCTCCTCGATGAGGTCGGAGGAAAAGTGTGATTTGAAACCGGGATCGTCCGCGGCGCGCGCGGGTGCGGCGTCTCAAGCGCTCCCGCCTCCTTCATCGGCACGGGGAGGCAGAACATTAAGGGGGAGGGTCTTGCGGTCCAGGCGCTGGATTAACGGGCAGCGGTGGCCGAAAGCCCGCGAAGCGGGTGGCATCTTGTCAGACGTGTCCAAATTACGGTCAGGCCTTGAATGGCGACCTGCGGCTTCGCCGCTTGCGGTGCGGAAAGGCTCCGCCTTTCCG
>PLWR01000639.1 GCA_003165615.1 Acidobacteriota bacterium
AATGGCTTTGGGCTTTACGACATGTTGGGGAACGTGTGGCAGTGGGTGAACGACTGGTACGACCATGGCTATTACCAGAGCAGCCCATCTCAGGATCCTTCCGGGCCACCCGACGGGGAGCATCGCGTTCTGCGTGGCGGGTCCTGGTACGCCTATGGCGGGAGCGTTCGAGTGTCGGTCCGCGCCGGGATCGATCCTACCAACTTTGGCTACGACACCGGGTTTCGTTGCGTGGGGGAAGTGGCTAAGCCTTGATACTTTCCCCTTTTTCCTTCGATGCCGTCGATAATTCTCAGCCGCGTGCAGGAAATCCTCCAAAGTAAAGGAGCAGCACAGTGAAAACCCATCGCCTTCATCATCCCGAAACTTGGCTAATATGTAACGCCGTGATGCTAGCCGCCCTGATTATCCTCGCAATGGGAGCATCCCCGGTGCGTCTGGCTGCGCAGGGGAACGCCTCGATCGTGGTGGTGGTCACGCTCGACACCACGCGCGCCGATCACCTGGGATGTTACGGTGACAAATCCATTGCCACGCCCAACCTCGATGCGCTGGCCCATTCCGGCGCGCGCTTCGCCAACGCGTTCACGCCGGTACCTGTTACTCTGCCCGCCCACACCGCGCTGTTCACCGGGAGTTTTCCCATGGCGACGGGAGTGCACGACTTTAGCGGCAACAAGTTGCCCCCCAACGCCGTAACCCTGGCCAAGGTCCTTCATGAGCATGGGTATGCCACGGCCGCATTTCTAGGCGCCGCCGTGCTCAGTGCCCGCTTCGGTTTGAATCAAGGCTTTGACACTTACTTCGATCACTTTGACTCCCACCGCATGGACGAAACCACGATGGACTTGGTGAAGCGCAGCGCCGACCAGGTGGTTGATAACGCGCTCGATTGGCTCAAGACCAACCCGCCGAGCCCCTTCTTTCTCTGGGTCCACCTCTACGACGCCCACTACCCTTACACGCCCCCCGAGCCTTTCGCCAGCCGCTACGCCGGCCGCCCTTACGACGGGGAGATTGCCTTTGTCGATTCCCAGTTGGGCCGGCTCTTTGCGTTCCTGAAGGACATGGGAGTCTTTCAAAATGCCGTGGTGGTGGTGGCCGGAGATCACGGTGAGGGTCTTGGCGAGCACGGAGAGAAGACCCACGGGTTTTTCATTTACAACTCGACCCTGCATATTCCGCTCATCATCCACGTGCCGGGAACGCAGGCCACGACGATTGAGAAGGGGGCCTCGTTGGTGGACGTGATGCCAACCATACTACAAGCGTTGCGATTGCCCATCCCGGAGGGAGTTCAAGGGCGCAGCTTGCTGAGTGATATCCTGGGGAAGCCCTCCTCCGCTACTTCCAACCTGTACGCAGAATGTTATCTGCCCCTGCTGCATTTCGGTTGGAGCCAGTTGCGCGGGTTGCAATCAGAGGGATGGAAATACATTGACGCGCCGCGTCCGGAGCTTTACGACACGCGCACCGATCCGCACGAGACGAAGAACCTGTATGCGGGGAAGCAGGCGATGGCGGAGGCGTCGAAGAGCCAACTGCAAGAGGTGGAGCGCCGCTACACGGCCCTATCCGGCGGCCGGGCACAGGCCACCGAGGCCACGGACCCGGCGCTGGTGGACCGGCTGCGGTCGCTCGGTTACGTGGCCATTTCGGGGGGCACGTATTCCGACGCCAGCGGCAAGGCGCTCGCCGACCCCAAGGACCGGATTCGCGCTTACGATCTGATATCCGATGCAGTGGAGGATGGCACCCAGGGACGCTACAAGGAGTCGCTGGAAAAGCTGCATGGGGCGGAGCAGATCGACCCCACCTCGCTCCCGGTGCCGTACCTCCAGGCGCTCGACTATTACCGCCTCGGGGATTATCCCCGGGCCGCGGAGCGATACAAGGCCGCGCTGAAGCTGGATCCCAAAAACGCCACGGCCACATATTACCTCGCCTTGTCGCAACTCCAGACCGGCGACGCGGATGGCGCCAAAACATCTTTTCAACACGCCCTGGAACTGGACCCCACCAATTTTACCGCGGCCTTCAACCTGGGCGTGCTGGAATTAAAGCAGCACCAGATGCCGGAGGCCCAGGGTCACCTCCAGCAGGCCGTGGAAATCAATCCCAACTTTGCCGCGGCCTTTGAGGCGCTGGGCGAAGTGCATCTGAATCTCCACCACTACGAGGAGGCGGTGCGCGCTTTGGAGCACGCGGTGGCCTTGGGCCCGAATTTCGCCGAGGCGCACTACAACCTAGGCCGCGCTTACGAAGCCGTGGGCCGCGCCGCCGACGCGCAAAGGGAATTTACGCGCGCCCAGGCGTTGCGCTCCCCGTGACTCAAGCATGCTGCATGGGGCGCGCACAGGGAGATCCAATTTGGCCTGAGACTGACCTGGTAACTCCGGCCCTAACCGAAGTGTAGTTTGATGTTTTGATAGCGGGCCGGCTGGCGGCAGTAGACCAGACGGCCCGCTATCGCTGTTTTTGGGGGTATAATGTCTCCTCTGAATTCATGGAAGGGAATACTCCCGAATATGGAAATGCGTGCCAACTCAGATAGGCTCACGCGGCTTGGGCTCCTGCTGATGAGCGCAGCTATTTCAGCCGCATGGATCGTCATTATCCCCGCAGCCGGATGGGCGCAACAAGGCACCGCCGCGGAGCTCCTCAAGCAAGCCGAGGCTTTTGAGGACAAAAACAACCTCGACGCGGCAGAAGCCATTTACCGCAAAATTCTGGTCTCCGACCCCGCGAATCCCGAAGCCTGGAAGCGGCTGGGAATTCTCCAGCAGGCCGACCACAAATTCGATGATTCCATCAATTCATTCAATCATGTTCTGGCCCGGCATCCGGCTTACGGAAATGTGAATCTTTTCCTGGGACTTTCCTATTACGGAAAGAATGATATGGATGACGCCATCGCCAGCTTCAATCGGGAGTTGAAGACCCCTACGGCGCATCCGGCCACGCGCTATTACCTGGCATTGGCCCTGGAGTCGAAAGGCCACATGGATGAGGCCATCGATCAGCTTAATTTATCGGCAAAGCAAAACCCGAACAACTCGAAGGTCTTTTGTGAGCTGGCCCGCTTGCACTTGGACGCCGCCTATCGCTCGATCGACCGGGCGGAGAAGATCGACCCCGATTCCTATGAACTCCACGCCCTGATGGGAGAATTCTATTCCCATGGAGGAAGTTATGAGCTGGCGGTTACCCACTACCGAGCCGCGCTGAAGAAGAACCCTGAGGCACTCGGCATTCACACCCCCCTGGGAATTGCGTATTGGATGTTGAGCCAGCTTGATAACGCGGAGAAAGAGTTCCTCCTGGCCATTCAGGAATCGGCGGATGATCCTTACGCCAACTTATATTTGGGCAGGATCGCGGTGCACGATCATGACTACAGCAAGGCTCGCCCCTATTTGGAGAAGGCTGTCGCAAGCCACGTCGAAGAGTTGGAAACGCGCGTTCTCCTGGGGCGATGCTACATCGGGCTGGGCGAGTTGCAGGAAGCCAAAGCCGATTTGAACGCTGCCGCCGGATTGGCTCCTTCTGATCCCCGCATCCATTACATGCTGGCCCAGATTTACGACAAGCTGGACCTGCCGGCCGACCGCGAGCGCGAACTGGATCTATACAATAAGTTTACCAGCTTGCAGAAGACCAAAGGGGCGGCCGGGGATGTGGACGCGCCGAACCCTCAACCGGAAAGGAAGTAATGACTGGACGTCAATCGGTGCGGGGAGAGCTAATGCGTAAGCCCGCTATCTTATTGGGTTTACCTTTTATCGTTTTCCTCTTGGAAATCGTCCTGCCGGGTGCAGGCCATTTCCAGCAAGCCCGGGCGGCGGCACCCGCAATTAACAGCCCGGGGTTCGGCGCCTTGGGCGGCCAGGCGAACAATCCACGGCAGATCCAATTTGGCCTGAGACTGAAGTGGTAACTCAGGCCCTAACTGAAGTGTAGTATGTTTTACCGATAGCGGGCCGGCTGGAAGTAGTAAACCAGTCGGCCCGCTATTGGTGTTTTGGCCGCTCTTGGGAAGCCTTTTCTTCCCGCTCAGCGCGGTAGATCCGACTCCCCACGCCGCCCTGTGGGAGGCGCTGCGCCGCACGCGGCCGGTTTCTTCCTTATCCCCATGCCCTGGGGGGGGCAAAGGAGAATAATCTCTTTGCGCAGACTCGCTGCGCCCTCCCCGGTGGGGCCAGGGTAAATTTGTTCTAAGAGA
>PLWR01000375.1 GCA_003165615.1 Acidobacteriota bacterium
AATACGAAATTTCCAACTTCGCCCTGCCGGCATTTGCGTCACGGCACAATCGAAAGTATTGGCAGCTTGCGCCCTATGTGGGCCTTGGTGCGGGGGCCCATTCTTTTGACGGCGCGCGGCGGTGGTCGAATCAGATTGACGTGCAGGGTTATCTGGCGAAATTGGATGCTGGCGAGTCACCCATTGACGAATTTCGCGCGCTGACGGTTGAAGAGCAAGTGGAAGAATTCTTCTTCCTCGGACTGCGGCAGGTAGAAGGCATCAATCTGGAACGGGCAACGGAGCGTTGGGGTGCGAGCTACCTTAAACGTTGGGAAGATAAGATTCAAAATCTCGCGCGGGAGGGCTGGGTGATTATCCAAGGGGGACAGGTTCGTCTGGCTCCCCATGCGCACCTCATTTCCAACGAGATTTTCCAGGAATTCGTTTCCGTGTAAGGGCATGATCCGACAATCGCAATATTACTCGCGAATTACTATGAATGATCGGAGCGTATGAATTTATGGCAGAACCGATTGTAGATTTGCGCAGCGACACCGTCACCAAGCCATCTGACGCCATGCGCAAGGCCATGTACGATGCCGAGGTGGGAGATGATGTCTACCGCGAGGATCCCACGGTCAACCGCCTTCAGGATCGCGCGGCAGAAATCTTCGAGCGCCAAGCGGGCCTGTTTGTTGTCTCCGGGACCATGGGAAACCAGACGGCCATCAAAGTTTTGACGCGCCATGGTCAAGAGGTTATTTGCGAGGACCGCTGCCACATTTACAACTTTGAAATGGGGATGATTGCGGCATTCTCCGGAGTCGTGCCCCGCACCGTTCACGCCGAAGACGGCATCCTGAGCTGGGACCTGATCGCTCCCCACGTTCGCAGCCGGAATGACCACCGCGCCCGCACCGGACTAATCGAACTCGAGAACACTTCCAACCTGGCGGGAGGGTCGGTCTACCCGCTGGCGAATACCAACGACATCATTGATCATGCGCACGCCGCTGGGTTGCCTGTCCATCTCGATGGCGCGCGGATTTTCAATGCCGGCGTGGCCTTGGGAAAGCCCGTTGTGGAATTCACTCGGAAGGCCGACTCGGTGATGTTTTGCCTTTCGAAGGGACTGGGCGCGCCGGTGGGATCCATGCTCGTGGGGAGCAAAGAATTCATCGAGGAAGCGCGCATTGTCAGAAAGATGCTGGGTGGTGGGATGCGTCAAGCCGGTGTCTTGGCAGCCGCCGCCCTTATTGCGCTGGAGGAGGGTCCCAAACGGCTCCATGTTGATCACGCCAATGCCAGGTTCCTTGCCCAGGAGTTGGCACAAATTCCTGGAATCAAGATTGATGCCGCCAAGGTGTTGTCAAATATTCTGTTCTTTGATGTTTCTGGCACTGGGCTCGCAGCTCCCGAGATTTCAAAGCGCCTGGCCGCTGAAGGCGTTCTGGCAAATTCGACAAACCTGAAGATCATCCGCATGGTTACCCACCTGGATGTGAATCGGGCAGCATGCGAGCGCGCTTTGACGGTCCTGCGTGAGATTGTCACTCCGAGACGAGCCGTGGCGTCCTGAATCGGGAGCGCAATCTCGCGGTTCCGTGCCTCTAAAGGTCAGGCGATGTTGATCTCCCCCCTGACTCGACCGGAGAATCCCCCTTATTGGGCTAATTCTTTCCGGGCTTGAATTTTCACCAGCGCGTCGAAGTAGTGGGTGCGGTAGCTTGCGTCGTCGGGTTCAAGGTTAGTGGCAATGCGATATTCCTTCACCGCGCCATCGATGTCGCCGAGTTTCTCCAGCGCATAGCCGAGCCCGTTGTGGGCGTCGGCGTCGGTCTGATCGTGCCGGATGGCTTCGAGCATTTCCACCCGCGCGCGCTTCCACTCTTTGGCGAGCAGGAAGGTGATGCCCAGCTCACGGTGGAGGTCGGCGTTTTCCGGATCCAGCTTCATGGCTTCGCGAAGCGCCGCCACCGCTTCGGCTAACCGCGCTTGTTGCCGCAATTGCACCGCCTGCTGCACCAACTGCCGCAATTGAGTGTTTGCTTGGGCGAGGACGGCAGGATCGCTTACCCCCGATGAGGAAGGCGCATCCCGCATCGGGCCGATTCGGGCATGCTCATTGGCCTTGGGAGAGATGAAGAAGCCTGCCTCAGGCTTGCCGGGGCAGCGCACATGGACGTAATGGTCGCCGGGATCAACATCCATGATGGTGAGTTTTCCCGAAGCATCGGTGGCCCCCTTTGCGTCCGCGTCCAAATCAACCCGGCAACCCGGGCCGCCCGCTTGGACGATGACCGTGGCCGTTTGTGAATGCTGCTCGCGCGCCGCTGCAACCCCGAAAGCCGCTGCGAACGCCAGCCACCAGGCAAGATATTTGCTCATCCTCGACAAAATTCTCGTCATGCGGTTTCCGTGGGCTTAAGAGCTTGCGGAAAAACCCTCCAATGCTGTCATCCTGAGCAAAGCGAAGGACCCCTGTATTTGAATNNTCCTTCGTCGGCTTCGCCTCCTCAGGATGACAGTTTGAGAGGTTTTTCCGCATCCTGTTAAGCCCAGGGTGGCCCCATACTCCGTGCCGGACGCACGCTCCATTGCCCAATTCCGGGCATTAGCTTAACACGGTTGGATGGGGCAAATGTGAAGTGCACCATTTTCCAGGCCGCCACTGTTGACAATCGTAGAGTGAGCCTTTTTGTCGCGCCGCATGGGCGTGTCGAAAGCCTCTCCGCGCGCATTGTGTTGGCACATGTCGATTTCTTGACGGCCTTTGTGTTGTGTTATAGCCTGAGTTGTGGGGAGATCTGAGGGTAATTCATCTCTGCCCGATACACTTTGGGTTTATCAATTCATTTCCATCGGGATTTAGAACGGCTGGGCCGTGGCCCTTGCGGCCAAAAGTTTGCCATGCCCGAGATCGATCACGAGCTCGTAGAGAAAATACTTGCGGGTGACCGGCGCGCCATTGCCCGAGCCATTTCTTTTGTGGAGAACCGCGATCCTTCGGCAGTTCCTTTGCTCCGCGAACTATTCCCCACGGCAGGGCGCGCGCGGGTGGTGGGGCTCACGGGCTCACCGGGCGCAGGGAAAAGCACGCTGGTGGAAAAACTGGCGGGGGAGTATCGCCGCCGGGGCGGGCGCGTCGGAATCCTGGCGGTAGACCCCACCAGCCCCTACTCGGGTGGGGCAATTCTGGGCGACCGGGTGCGCATGCAAAGTCTCGCCAGTGACCCGGGCGTCTACATCCGCAGCATGGCGACGCGCGGGCAACTCGGCGGACTCGCGCCCACGACTCAGGATGCGGTGACGATTCTCGACGCCGCGGGCTGCGACGTGGTCCTGATTGAAACTGTCGGAGTGGGACAGGATGAAGTGGAAGTGGCACGCCTTGCGGACGTGACGGTTCTCCTCTTGGTGCCCGGACTGGGCGATGACATCCAAACTTTCAAAGCCGGAGTGATGGAAATTGCCGACTTGTATGTCATCAACAAGGCGGATCGCCCCGGGGCCGACCGCGTTGAGCAAGAGGTCACCGCGATGCTTTCCCTTGCTTCCCGCCCCGATGGCTGGCGGCCTCCCATTATCAAGACCGTGGCCACCACGGGGCAGGGCATTTCCGAGTTGGTGCAGGCGCTCGATCAATTTCACGCCTTTAGCAAAAAAGGGGATGTGGCCGGACGCCGGCGCAAGGCGCATTGGCGTTCCCGGCTTTTGGATTTGCTGCGGCAAATCCTTTTTGAAAGAGCCGTTGCGGCGCCGCTCCTCGACGGCTCACTTGATCGGCATGTTGGTGACCTGCTATTACACCAGAGCGATCCGTATCAGGTCGTGGAGGAAATCATCGCGGCGCTACTGCCGGGAACTGCGGCTCCCCTCGCTGCGTCTTCTTTCCCCTGCGGCGGAGTAAAGATTGATCACCTGGGCATTGCGGTGGAGTCACTGGCGGGTGCCGTCCCAATTTTTCAAAAGCTGATCGGGAAAGCCCCTGATACGGAAGAGACGATTGTCGACCAGAAGGTGCGTATGGCAGTTTTCCAAATGGGTCAATGCCGGCTGGAATTGCTGGAGGGCACAGAAGGCGATTCCCCCATCACACGTTTTATCGCCAAGCGTGGTGAGGGAATCCATCATCTGGCGCTCGCTGTGCCTGATTTGGTGAGAGCACTGCGGAAGTTAGAGAGCGAAGGCGTGCCTCTGATTGATCGTGAGCCCCGCGTGGGCGCCGGCAACGCGCACATTGCCTTTCTTCACCCTTCGAGCACCGCTGGGGTGCTCATCGAATTGATTGAGGAACCATGAAATTTGGCGCATTCGATCTTCACGCTATTTCCGACGGAAGTTTCCATCTCGATGGCGGACAGATGTTCTCGATAGTTCCCAAGTCGATGTGGGAGAAAAGAATCCCTGCCGATGCCCGCAATCGAATCCGCATTAGCTTGACTTGCCTGCTGATCCAGACGGGCCGCCACAACATTCTGGTCGAGACCGGCATCGGAGATAAATTCGACGCAAAATTCAACGAGATTTATGGTGTCGATCACTCTCGCACCCTCCCTGGTGAACTCCAAAAGTTGCACCTGGAACCCCAAGATATCGACATCGTCATCAACACGCACTTGCACTTCGACCATTGCGGGTGGAATGTTCGGAGCGAGAACGGAGAGCTTGTGCCGACTTTTCCCCGCGCGCGGTATCTGGTGCAGCGGGGTGAATGGGAAGACGCGCATCATACCACGGAGCGCAACCGCGCCAGCTATGTGGCGCATTTTTTCGCCGCCGCCGAGGCGCAAACAGAGTTTCTGGAGGGCGACACGGAAATCGTTCCGGGCGTGCGGGTGGAGGTTGGCGCCGGGCACACCCGATGCATGCAATGCGTGCGGGTGGAATCAGAAGGCGACACGGCTTACTTTCCCTCGGATCTCGTGCCCACGAATTCCCATTTGGCCTTTCCCTGGATGACCAGCTTTGATCTTTACCCCCTGGCGACCCTCGCCAATAAGAAGCGTCTCCTGCCCGAGATGGCTGAGGCCAAGGCGCTCCTGGTCTTCCCTCATGACCCTTGCGTTCCCTGGGCGCGATTGGTAAATATTGAGAGCAGGATTTCCACGCAGCCGGTAGACTAATTCCTCAAGTATCGCCCCACGTGGACAAAGGAGGAAGTTTGGCCAAAGCACAAATTGGAGTCATTGGCGGCAGTGGTCTCTATAATATGCCGGGTCTCGAAAAGGCTCGCGAAGTGCGGATCACCACGCCTTGGGGAAAACCTTCGGACGCGTACATTGTCGGGACTCTTGAGGGACGCCATGTTGCATTCCTCGCCCGTCATGGACGCGGCCACCTGATCACTCCCTCGGAGATCAATTTTCGCGCCAACATCTACGGGTTCAAGAAGCTCGGTGTGGAGCGAATCATCTCGGTGAGCGCAGTGGGCTCGCTGCGCGAGGATTTCCGTCCCACGGACATGGCGCTGCCCACACAGTTCGTTGACCGCACGCGCCAGCGCATCTCCACGTTCTTCGGGGGCGGGTTATAGGCGCACGTCGGGTTTGATACTCCCGTTTGTCCCACGGTTGTCGACGTGCTCGCGGAAGCATGTGCCGACCTCAACGTGGCGTTTCACAAGGGTGGGACTTACCTTTGCATGGAAGGCCCGGCGTTTTCCACCAAGGCGGAATCGAACCTTTACCGGTCGTGGGGTATGGACATCATTGGAATGACCAGCCTGCAGGAAGCCAAGTTGGCGCGCGAAGCGGAAATCTGCTACGCGGTGCTGGCCATGGTGACAGACTACGATTGCTGGCACCCCGATCACGACGCCGTCACGGTTACGCAAGTCCTTGACTATCTTTCGCGCAACGTAGAGAATTCCCAGAAGGTTGTGCGGCGCGCGGTGCGTTCTCTCCCTCCGGAGCGGGACTGCAAATGCGGTTCGGCGCTTGCCCATGCGATCCTCACCGATCGTACGAAGATTCCCACCGCGGCCAAGAAAAAACTGGCCCTGCTGGTGGGCAAGTATCTGAAGTAAAAAACTGGTGGTTAATCCAATTTCGCGAGGTCAACAGCATACCTATGTCGCTACTGGCGGTTGGTTCAATTGCATTTGATTCTATTCGCACGCCTTATGGTGAGGTGGAGGAAATTCTTGGAGGATCGGCGACCTTTTTTTCCGTCACCGCAAGCTGGTTCACTTCGGT
>PLWR01000281.1 GCA_003165615.1 Acidobacteriota bacterium
ATGTCGCCGATGGGAGCCGCGGAACTGGCCGCGCTTTGCATTGTATAACCCGAGTTGAGGAAGTAGTTAGCCGCAAAATACTCGATCAGGTAGCATACCACTCCTTGAATAAATAGCGAGAGCAACACGGCTCGCGGAATGTCGCGTTTGGCGTTCTTCGCCTCCTCGCCCATCGAGGTGACGGACTCAAATCCCACCAGGATCAGAATGGCCACCGTAGCCTGAACGAAGGCCCATCCAATCTTGTGTATTCCCACCACGGACTTGGCATTTTCGTGCGACAGGAAATTGCCGCTGGCGTCATTGTAGGGATAGGAGATGAGGAACGGTACGGGCTTGCCGGCGGCATCCAACAGCGGTTGTGGAACATTGTTGGCGTCGCGGACAATCGTGTCCGTCTCCTGCCCGTTGACGACGGTCTTGGTGACGGCAAATTGATAGGTATAGGCTTCCCCCGAGGTTGGGTCAAATTGGAAGGCCTGGGTACCGGGAGGATGATTCATCCGATAGCCGAGCGCCATAATCGAGAAGACCACCAAGGCGGTGATCTGAATAACGTTGATGGCAATACTTACCGCGGTGGAGCCGGTGACCCCGCGATGGGCGATGTAGGCGACGGCAAAAGAAAAGACGATGCCCACAAGCATCATGAACATGGGTCCGGGATTGGATGCGCTCATGAAGTTTGGCCACAGCGTTCCCGCCAGGTAACCGCAGAAAATTCCCATTGTCGCCACCATTACTCCGGGATAGATCCAGTAGTAAAGGTGGGAGCCCCAGCCCACGACAAACTTGGAAATGCGCGCATAGCGCCATGCTTTGTCGTGATTCAGGAACGATTGTTCCGCGAAGTAGTACGAGCTCCCCGTACCGGGGTAGAGCTTTGCCATTTCGGCATAACAGACCGCCGTCGCCAGACAAAGCAACAAGGCGATGATGATCCCGATCCACATCGATGGCGCCGTGACTCCCGTGGTGGCCTGGATGAGAAAGGTCAGCCACAGGAATGCGCCCGGCGCGATGAGCGCCATGGCGTTCATGGTCAATCCCGTTAAACCCAATGTGGGTTTCATTTCAGCCGTAGTCTTCTCCGCCATCTTGATCCTCCTTGTTTAGAATATTGAAAAGTCCTGGTCTTCCGGACCGCGAGCGGTCGAGGAAATCTTGCAAGTGAAAACCACTCAGTGATGCCTGTCGCTCTCCTACGCCCGCCGCGACAAGCCGCATAGGATCTTTTTGGCGGGGGTACCAATACTCAATGTGTGTGTAAAACTTAGAGCTGGGTGACCAGCGCACTCACCTTATGCAATCGCTCTGGACAGGTCAAAGTAATAGATTTTCTGCTGCCCATAAAAATAGGTTGGCCAAAGATATATTTGTGGAGCCATAAAAAAATCTTTGCCCGCTTCTTCCTGTGGTGTACGGTGCGACGCGTGAAGCAGGGGCGGCAAGCGCTGGAAGTCGATGAAACTCAAGCCCTATCACATGGCATCGTGGCAATTGCGGATCGCTTCACGAGAAAATCATCTCTGCTGCGAACGGGAGTACAATGGAAGAAGCCCGGTATTTTGTTCTAGGTACGATAAAAAAAATCGATTGGACGAGCCTCTGGCCGGACACTAAATTTTCGATTTGCGATTTTGGATTGGGAAAAGACGGACTGGCACGCTGGCTTGTGGGTGGGCTTTAATCCAAAATCCAAAATCTAAAATCCAAAATGCGCGCAAGGGGTGGAAAAATGAAAATCACCGGACTCCTGTTGATGCCTGCGGGGTGGTTTTTAGTCTTAACTTCTTTGGTCTTGCTCCGAGCCTTCCTGGCGCAGAACTTGTTTATCGCGGCCGGCATCGGGGTGGAAATCATGGGATTGGTTCTCTTGACGCGTTCACATTTGGTTGCCAAAAGGGGGAATGATTGAGTCCCCAGGCGCCCCCAGCCATGTCCGAAGTTTCCCAGGGTTTCTGTATCCTCCTTATTCTTCTCCTCCCGCTCGCCCTGGCAGGACTTGCACTTATTAATACCGGCCTTAGCCGTTCGCGCAGCGCCGCGCACTCCATGATGACGGCCCTGTGCGTCGTGGGCGTCGCCGCTGTTGCTTACTTTGTTACCGGTTTTGCCTGGCAGGCTTATCCCGGTCTCCCTTCCCACACCCTGAACATCTTTGGAAAAGATTGGAGTTGGCTGGGAGCGGGACACTTCTTCTTGCGCGGAGTGCCCCTGGACGGCTCGCGCCCCTCGCTGGCGGCGCTATTGCAAATACTGAGTGTGGGACTGGCGGCGCTGATTCCCCTGGGTGCCGCCGCGGAACGCTGGCGTCTGCGCGCCTGCTGCTTGTCCACCGCCCTGCTTGCCGGAATCACTTACCCCCTGTTTGCCCATTGGGTTTGGGGAGGAGGGTGGCTGGCGCGACTCGGCTCAAACTACGGGCTTGGCCTGGGCTTTCTGGACGCCGGGGGCAGCGCCACCATTCAAGTGCTGGGCGGACTTACGGCGTTGAGCATCGTTTGGTTGCTCGGACCCCGCCGGGGGAAATACAACCCGGAAGGTATGCCCGCCGCCCTGCCCGGCCATAACACGGTCCTGGTACTTTTCGGCTGCCTTCTCGCTTTCGTGGGTTGGGTGGGATTGAACTCCGCGGGTTCGCTGCTCTTTGCCGGTATAGCGCCGGGGCGAACCGTCCTGGTGGCGGTCAATACCTTGCTCGCGGCGGCCGGTGCGGTGCTCGCGGCTGCCGCGATTACCCGCTACCGCTTTGGCAAG
>PLWR01000531.1 GCA_003165615.1 Acidobacteriota bacterium
ACCCTTGTGTTGACTACCTGGAAGCACAAAAGGAGCAGGATTGAAGGCTGGGTCTACGAACTCATGGAAAAACCATGTGGACAGATCGTAACGGAACCAATCCAATCCACTTGGCCTACTCGTAGAAGTCCAACCCATGACTGCCCCGAAGTCTCCATCGGGTTAACGCCCGCTCACACCCCTTCCAACCCAAGTTGGTCGTTAACAGCATCTCGGAGTTTCTGCTTGCAGCCCAAGTATCGTTCGGTCGTCTCAACAGAGGCGTGACCCAGGAGAAACTGAATCTGTTCCAACTCTCCTCCCGCGAGATGGCACAGACGAGCGCAGGTCCGCCTCAAGTCGTGTGGAGCGAGGCCTTGGATTCCGGCGCGTTGAGCAGCGCGTCTGACGACGTGCCAGATTGCTTTGGGCGATATTTCATCGCCCCATACAACTCCATTCTTGTTCACGCGACGGAAAATGTTTCCGCCTGTGATGACCGCGTTTGCGGTCCAATCATCGAGGGCCGTCTTTACCCATCCGGGCACGGGCACAGTCCGAATGTGCTTGCCCTTTCCAATCAGGTCCGCGAACACCCAGTGGTCATCCCGAATCTGCAGGTCTTGCACGCTCAAAGCAACGAGCTCTGCACGACGGAGTCCGCACCCGAGTAGCACGGAAAGAATCGCCCGGTCCCGTTTGCCACGCAGGGTGTCTGAGCACGAACTCTGCAGCAGCGTTTTGCCCTGCTCTGCAGTGAGCCAATTTCCAATCCGCACCCCCAACCGCTTGGCTCCCTTTACTCGCCGGATGCCTGCTGCGAGTTCCGGGCTAAGGAGTCCAGTATCTGCCGCCTCATAGGCGAGACGGCGCACCGCAGCGAGGCGAACATTGATGGTTGAGGAAGCAAGATTCCTCTGTTCCAGATAGATTCGATATCGAAGAACCACGGGGCGATTGAAGGCAAGGCGGGGTTCTGAGCAATACCATGCAATAAACTCGTCAATGGCGTGAGCGTAGGATTCTTGAGAAGTCTTGGCTGGAAGTGAGTTGAGAACAGCCGTTTTCGACTGTTCCAGATCAGGAATCCGAAGAACGGTTCTCATGCAACGTGTCTTTCCCTTTTTTGTTTTTCGTCCTGGCATACCAGCGGCCTCCTTCGCCGCAGGCTCAGTATGCATGGCAATGCGGCTGACGGCAGTGTCCCGTCTGATGGCTCTTTTCCCCAGTGCTCAAACCACCTTTCGGGACCGTGAAGATTGCATTACCGGTTTGCCGACAGCCAAGTGGATCGCTTGGAATTCGCTGCACGGCGTAGCTGGAAGTGTGGGCGCTTTGGCGAAGACCTGAACCAAGATTGTGGGAAGAGGATATAAAAACAGTTATGCAGGGCACACCGCTGTGGTATCCGCAAATGGCGTTTTCGTTCCCAATTCATCGTTCCAAGTTCGGAGTTCGGAGGCGTTCTGAATCATGATCTCAAGCACGGGGCACGTTCTTTCAGGTAGGTTACTACGCGAAACGGACGCACCGACACGTTGGCTGACCTTCCAATCCAGGTCCCGCGACACTCATGAAGAATCCCCTGGTGCTTCCCGAAGTGGGGAGCAATCGCCAAGCCGCCCCCCTGTGCTCCCGAGCTATTTACCTGTTCCCGCCAACGCGACCGTCTGCGGGCTCTGGTTGGAACTGTTGTCGACGTTCATGGTCGCTGTCCGAATGCTTGCGGCGCCCGGGGTGAAGGTGACGGAGATCGTGCAGTAGGACGTTGCTGCCAGCCCGGTTTCGATCAACTTACAATGAGCGTAAGCGACACGCTATGGCTCAAGGCAGAAGCTCCCGAGCCCGTTGTGCCCGTCACCGTAAGCGTGTAGGTTCCGGCGGGTGTTCCGGGGTTTATCGTCGGAGCACGACATCCTGCCAGCGCCAGCGTGAGCAACAATCCCGCAGCGAGTAGGACCATTGCGGATTGCCATCGGCTCACTCCGGGTTGTTTCCGTCGTCCGATTGCCCATGACATCGCCGCAAGCGCCAAGGCGAGCAGCAACAGACCCCTCAAGCCCGGAGACAGGGGCAAGACCGGAGGAAGAGGCCGGGAGCGCGGCGCGCTGGCGGAAGGGGCAGTGGTAAGAACGGTGACGGTGACAGTGGTCGCAGAACTCCCCGCCATTAGCGGGTTCGGCGAAACCGTGCAATTGGTCTCGGCGGGAGCTCCTGTGCAGGAAAAGTTAATCGTCCCAGCTAATCCCCCCAGACTGCGCACGCTAAAACTGTAGATGGCCGGCTGCCCGGGCGCGACGGTGGCCGAGAGGGAAGAACCGGAGAGTAGGGTGAAGGTGAAATCCAGACCCGTCCCGGTGAGGGCGACACTTTGCGGACTGCCGGGAACATTGTCAAAAATGCTGAGGCTGCCGGTCCTCGTCCCACCCGCTATCGGCTTGAAGGTCAGCGAGATGGTGCAGTTGGCGCCCGCGCTCACGCTGGTCCCGCAGGTGTTGGTCTGGGAGAAATCCCCGCTCGCCGTGATGCTGGAGATGGCGAGCGAGGCGTTACCCGTGTTGGTCAGCGTGACGGTTTGCGCGGTGCTGCTGGTTCCTAACACTTGGGCTGGGAAGGTGAGTGAAGAGGGCGCCAAGCTTACCACGGGCCCTACCACGAAGATCGTCTCAGTATCGGTCACCTTTATGGTTTCATTCACGGAAACGGATACGGTCGTTGAAGGTGGTGCAGGCGGCGCCGTGCTCGTTCCTGCGCCACTGAGGGGAATGGTCTGGGTGAAGTTCGACCCTGCTGCCGTGCTGGTGAGATTGCTCAAGGCCGCGTTGTCGGTAAACGTGATTGTTCCCGTGGGCGTCCCCGAGGATGGCGCGACGTAAGAGATGGAAAAGATGCAGGCCCCCGCGGACGGGAGCGTGGTGGGCAAGGACGTTGCCCCATTGGTGCAGGCAACCGACGCAATACTGAAGGGTGATGCGGGAGAAGTCACAGGATTAAGGGAAAGATTCGCCTCTCCAATATTGGAAACGGTCAACGGCAGCGTTCCCGACTGCCCCCCGAAGCCGAGACTCCCAACCGAGTAGTACGCCACCGGCTCAGCAATCGTTAGTAGAGCAGGCATCGCCACGACGAGGGGGGTGTCCGTCACCGTGATGGTTTCATTCACGGGAGCGGACACGGTGGTTGGCGGCGGTGACGGCGGTAGCGTGCTCGTTTCCGCACCACTGAGCGGAATGGACTGGGTGAAGTTCGACCCCGCTGCTGTGCTGGTGAGATTGCTCAAGGCCGCGTTATCAGTAAACGTGATGGTGCCGGTGGGCGTCCCCGAGGTCGGCGCCACGTAAGAGATCGACAATACGCACGCCCCCGCTGACGAGAGAGTTGTGGGCAAGGATGTTGCCCCATTGGTGCAGGCGATCTGCGAAATACTGAAGGGCGATCCGGGAGGAGTCACGGCAACAAGGGAAAGATTCGCCTGCCCAAGGTTGGAAACGGTTAACGGCAGAGTCGCCGTCTGCCCCGCGAAACCGAGACTCCCCACCGAGTAGTCCGCCACCGGCGCAGCAATATTCAGTAGGGCAGGCATCGCCACGACGAGGGGGGTGTCCGTCACGGTGATCGTCTCACTATCCGTAACATTCGTTGGGGGCGGCCCACCACCCCCTGAACTGGTTGCCGTGCCCGAGAGTGAGACCGTCTGCGTGCTGCCTGCCACCCCATTGTTGTTGTCGGTGATGGTCAGGGCGCCGGTGAGCATGCCCGCGGGCGCCGTGAGTGAGGGTGAGAAAGTTACGTTGATCGTGCAGGAACCGCCTGCCAGGACACTTCCTCCGCAGTTGTCAGACTCGCCAAAGTTGGCGCTGATGCCGATGCTGGCGATGGTGAGCGCGGCGGTACCCGTCGTGTTGCTGAGCGTGACCGGTTGCGACGCGCTGGTCGTCCCCAGGTTCTGATTGCCGAACGTCAGGCTGGGCGGGGAGACGCCGGCCACTGGAGCAGCGCCCGTCCCGGTCAAGCTCACCGACTGCTGGCTGTTGGCGGCGTTGTCGGTGAAATTCAGCGAGGCGCTACGGCTCCCCGTTGCGGTCGGTGTGAACGTCACGTTGATGGTGCAGGTGCTGGTGGAGCCGGGAGTGGGAGTGAGCGGCGCTCCCGTGCAGGTGTCGGCGCTCGTGGCAAAGTCGCCGGAATTCGTGCCGCCTATCAAGGCCGAGGAGATGGTGAGGTTGGCCGTGCCCGTATTGGTGACGGTCACAGTCTGGGGCGCGCTCGGGCTGCCAACGTTCTGCGAGCCGAACGTGAGATTGGTTGGGGAGAAACTTACACAGGGCACCATGCCCGATGAGATCTTCGCCACAAACGCGTCACTGGAGCCGTGGTTAGTCGCCTGCAGCGGGTTTACGGTTGGGAAGTTGGTCGATTGAGTGTAGCCTGTCACGTAGGCGTTGCCGCAGGAGTCCACCGCGATGCCTTGACTGGTGTCACCCCCACTGCCGCCCAGGTAGGTGGAGTAGACCAGGGCCGAGCCGGCGGGATTCAACTCCGCCACAAACCCGTCATCGGAGCCGTAGTTAGTCGCCTGCAGCGGGTTGACGGTGGGGAAGTCCGTCGAGTTAGTGACTCCTGTCACGTAGGCGTTGCCGGAGGAATCGATGGCGATGCCGTTGGCAATGTCATAATTACTGCCGCCCAGGTAAGTGGAGTAGACCAGCGTCAGGTGCGGGGTCGACGAGGCGTTGAAATTCAACTTCGCCACAAACGCGTTACCGCTACAGCCACCGCCGCAGGTTCCTTGGAGCGGGTTGACGGTGGGGAAGTCGGTCGATTGAGTGATGCCCGTCACGTAGGCGTTGCCGGAGGAATCGACGGCGATGCCCTGACCATAGTCATCAGTACTGCCGCCCAGGTAGGTGGAGTAGACCAGGGCCGTGCCTGCCGCGTTCAGTTCGGTGACAAAGCCATTGGCGCCATCTATCTCTTTTTTGTTGGTTGCCTGTATCGGGTTCACGGTGGGGAAGTCGGTCGACCCAGTGTCCCCCGTCACGTAGGCATTGCCGGAGGAGTCGACGGCGATGCCGTAGCCATAGTCATAATTACTGCCGCCCAGGTAGGTGGAGTAGACCAGGGCCGAGCCGGCGGCATTTAGTTTCGCCACAAACGCGTTGCTACAGCTACCGGCGCAGGTGGCTTCTGGGAGCGGGTTCATGGTGGGGAAGTCGGTCGAATAGGTCTGCCCCGTAACGTAGGCGTTGCCGGAGGAATCGACGGCGATGCCGTAGCCATAGTCAATATTACTGCCGCCCAGGTAGGTGGAATAGCTGAGTACAGGATCGATGAAGAGCAGTTTCGAGTGGTCGTACGGTGCGACCTGGAATTGAACATGGTTCTGGGCGTCGAGAGTGTAGTGGCCGTCCAGGAATTGACGATTGTCGATTGATGATTGCCGATTTTCGAATTTCAAATTTCGAATTTCGTCCCGGGCTCCGGAATCCGGAATTCGGGTTTCGGATTCGACGTCCTGATACACGATGGGCTTATGGAAACGAACTTCGCCGCCGTCGGTTTTGACCACCAGATCGCCATCGGGCGTCAGTTGGAGGGGCACATCGCGATGCGCCCTTTTTTGTAGCGGCGGTGTCCCCACCGCCGACCGGCGGTCAGAGACCGCCGCTACAGTGGGCGGTTCACGAACCGCCCCTATGTCGAGGACGATGGCACTCGGGTCGGCGCCGGGGGCCACGACAAAATCGTATTCCAGTTGTCCGCCCTGGTTGCCGTAATAAACCAGGTCCACACCGGGATAGACGCTTTGGTATCTCACCTTGGCGTAATTCGGCACGTTCGTATGCCACTTCTTCGGATCGTTGCCAATGAAGTAATTGCTCTTGCCCGGCAACTCCTCCGCGCCGGTCACTGCGGCGGCCGTGTTCGCACCCACCAGTCGCATGCGGAGAACTGCGTCCGGAGTCTCGCGTCCGGAGTCCGGCGTTCCTACTGAGCTCTGCAGAATGGGGCGACGAATGGACCCCCTCACCTGGCCCGCCCCGGCTGATGAAAACGCCGGATGCGGTCCACCCTCTCCCCCAAGGGGGCGAGGGCGTAGGTTCAAGCTCACTCTCCCCTCGCCCCCTTGGGGGAGAGGGGCGGGGGTGAGGGGGTCTTTGTCACTCAATTTTGCAGTGATCGGTAGGTCGCCACGGGCGGCAGGGGGCAATGATGACCCACGAGGTGCGAGCTGCGAGTTTCCAGTTTCGGCTTTCCAATTTCCAGTTTCCGGTTTCCAGTTTCCCCCTTCGCCTTTTGCCTTTTGACTTGCACTTTCTAATGTCAAAACCGCCTCGTCCCCGGTAAGGAAAAGCGAGTACCCTCTCCCCCGCGAGAGGAACTTGACACGCCCATCCGTCTGCCCTTGATTGGCTTCAAAGCCTAGCGGCAGCTTGCCGTAATTCGCAACCAATTGATTTGCGGGAGAGGCAGCTACGCCAGCGGGCCGCGGAGCCGCAGCGGCTGGGTGGCGGGATAAACCCGCCGCTACGTTGGGAGCAGGTTTGAGCTTCGACCCAGGCGCGATCGCGAGAGGCCGTGGAGCGAGTTGGAACGAAGGGTGTGCGGCGCGAGCGCTCGATGCCAATGTTGTCCCAAGCGGCGATGAGCCCGCCGCTTTCGCGGCGCGATGCCAGCGGCTTCCTGCCGCCAGCCCGGCCAGCAGGATTGCGCTGAAAGCAATTCCCGCCCCCAGTTTCCGGTAATCTCTACTTTGTGTTCCGCCGCTCATTTTCCAGCCTCCCGCGCTTTCACGCTAACTCGCCATTCCTTGGTGTCCGACGACAGAAACAGAGAGCTACTGGAAGCTGATGGTCACCGTCACATTGACCGTTTGGCCCGGGGTCACCGGAACCGGATTCGGATCTCCAGCAGCCAGCCCGGCGGGGGTGTTTCCGTCGAGGGGCCTGGCGGTAAAAAAGCCCTGTAGAGCATTAGCCCCAGATGTAGTGCTGCAAGTCGTGGGCGAAGCTGATGCCACGCAGACAAAGTCGTTCGTTGCTGCATAACCTATCGCGGCAGGGAAATTCTGAGGTACCGTGCCTGAACCGCTTAACGTCAACGTCCCCCCATTGAGAGAAGCACTGTATATCGCACCCGAGGAGAGTTGAGGACCGGTCACCGATAAGTTAGTAGAACAAGTCCCGGAATTTAAGCTTAAAACCAAATGCGGGCAGCCAGAAGCAGGCGGTGAGCCTGGTTCATTAATTTCTATAATACTTGTTTGCCCCGCATCATCGCTGAGAAGGACCGACCAACTGCCTGGGGTCACTACGCGGCCGAGGATGCCTGCCAGCAACGCCGCCCCACCGGTGACTCCGGAAACGAGCGCATTTTCAAACTCGCGGTGGGTGGCAACCTTTCCGTCGGGATTTTTCACCTCGATCGTCCAATGCCCGTGGACCTTGATTCCTTCCTGTTGACCCTTGGGCGCGGATTGCCCCGCAAGCGCGGCCGGACCTGCCGCGGGCTTTGGGGTTGTCGCCTGTGTCCCCGGGGCTGTATTTGCGGTCGCAACCTTCGCGGACGCGGGGGTGCTCGCCTGCGCGGATTTCGACGCCGTGCTTTGCGACTGCGCCCGGCTCGACCCCGCCAGAGCCAAGACCAACGCCGATAGCGCCGCCAAGGCAAAAATCCGCCTTCCCATACGCACCCTGATTCCTCTGCTTTTTATCTCGCTCATTTCACTCCTCCTTTTTCAGATTTGTTCCGGCTTCATCCCAGCACAGTAATTTCTAAACGGAGCAACATAAATTCTTGCGCCTTGCCCTGTAGCGGCGGTCTATGACNNTCGGCGCTCATAGAGCGCCGCTACCATTTATGTCGCTCTGTATCGAATCCTTTTCGGCCCGTCGGGCTCTTACCCAGAGCGGTCTTCCCAAATGGCAACGCTTGGGCGCGCGACATGAAAGTCGGACTCAAGCACGCCTCGCTTCCCAGTAGTCCTCGAACCGGCCGTTGAAGTGACAGCGAGGCTTGTATCCTCTGAAGAAGACCAAACCCTACGAAGGCGGCAAATGAAAGGCCAACACATCCGCAGCAGAGCACCATGCGCTTTGTGGCGGTCTGCCATTGGTTGGTAACGCTGAGGCCCAGGGTCATGAGAAACCTCTCCTGAGGCGACGATTGTCAAAAACTATTACTCAGATCAGCCGCAATTTCTGACAATATGCCCTCAAGGAGACCATATAATTGAAGTATTTGTCAACACCTCATTTTGTTATATTTTAAACTATGACATATATCATTTTATAATCTGACGCATCGCAAGAAATTGCCGGATGTCGGCCTTATGAAGTCCCTTGCTGGTAAAGGCAGAGCCCGCGGGAATAGTTGAATCCCCTTCGGAAAGGGCCTACTCAAGCAATTCAAAATGTTACTTTTGAGGCGGTGGGTCAATTTGGTTTTCTTGTAGCGGCGGCCTCTGATCGCCGTTTAAAATTCGGCGGTCTCTGACCGCCGCTATCAGCAAATGCCCCGCGGTCAGGAGAAAAAGCAGCGCTTGCTTACCTACTTCCGCCAGCATCCGGAAGAGCTGCGCCCGGTATCGCGAAAACTCCTGCGGGGGAGTGCCGCCCAACAGAGCCCTTCATTCCCGATCGGTTTTGGGAGCAATAGCCTGAAATGAAGCACTCGGAATAGGGGAGCGCTTGCCCGCCCACCCCACCCCCACCACGTACGTGCGAAGCCGGATACGGTAGACTCTCTTTCCGATCCGACAATTAAGCCACTCTGTTTCAGTTAACACCCGCTGACACCCAATTCCAAAGCGCACCGAAACCTCGCCCCTGGCTCGATACGTTGGAAGTCGATGCTGGCGGGACAGTTGCGGCCCAAGTCCGGATTTGGCCTGGGAAGTCATAGGGCTGTACCGGATGCGCGCCGACTGGACCAAGTCGCCTTCACGTCCAGTGGGCGCTACAAGGTCATATAACGGCCTACCTGTAGAGCTGCAACCCCTGACTCCCCCGAAGTCCCCATCGGGGAACTTACCGGACCTGCTGGCGATCACCTGGCCTATAGTCGCCAAACCGTAGACGTGGTGCCCACGTTCTCCTGCTGATTCCTCCTGGATAATACACTCGGAAACTAGAATGAGTGGGTACTTCCGCGGACTTGGCCCCGATAAACGCCCTTCCACGCCTGAATCCCGCAGGCCAAAACTTGCATTGACCCGAACGAATAAATTCTTCCGCGAACAACCGAAGAGCAACTTCCGTGTAGGCGAAACCACCCTTCTCTCTCACGGCATCCCGGCGTTCGCATTCGAGATGCGCGTTACGCGACAACGTGGCAGGAGATCATCACACAGCCGGAAGATGGGTTGCACGGGGCAATACGCTTCCCACACGATGGGAGTTGGGTCGGTCGCCAAAAGGGGAACCGGAACCGCGTCAATGAATTTCGATCCTTTCTGCCTCAGTACCCTCCCCCTAGCCATCAACGCACTTTCCAGACACTACAGGTTTCCGGGCTCGCGTCCTCAAGGAAAGTGTCTCTCCTATTCATGCATTGCAGAGCAGGGGGGAGTAGCTTCATCTCTGCTCACTGGCAGAGCTGGGCG
>PLWR01000748.1 GCA_003165615.1 Acidobacteriota bacterium
GAGGTGTCAATGAACTGGCGGAGGGGATCGAGGGGCAGGACGTGGTAGTAGCCGCCGGTATTGATGAAGTCGAACTTGTTGGTGAGGTGATAGGTGCGCTCGGCGTCTTTTCCGGCAAAGAGGAAGCCTTCGATTTCGCTGGCGGTATTGAGGGTGTAGCCGTTCTTTTTGTACTGCTCCTCGGCGTATGCCTTGAGGACGCCGCGCAGGTCGCCGGAGTAGGTGGTTCCGTCCTTGTCAATGACGTTGCCGAAGACCAGGACTTTGCCGTTGCCGAAGACGTCGGCAGGGACCCAGTAGAAGGCGCTCCAGTCGATACCGAGGCGCAGGTCGCTCTCTTTCTGCGCGGTGAATCCGCGGATGGAGGAGCCGTCGAAGGTGAGGTTTTCATAAGCTCCGAGCAGGAATTTCTTGTCGTAGTCGAGCAGGTGCAAGCGGCCTTCAAGGTCGCTGAAGAGCACCGTGACGGCCTTGATCCGCTTCTCGTCGGTCAGGTACTTCAGCCGCTTGTCGCGGATCTCATCGGCGGCAACGCGAGCAGAACGGTCTGCCTTGGCTGTCAGGTTGAGTTCTTCGAGCTCCTCGTAGGAGAGAGCCAGAAAGTTGCGGTAGTCGGTAGACATTTTTCTCCTCGCTTGGCGGAAAAGATACAGTCCCGGCGTTCGACGACGCGGGCGGCTGCTTTTTGGGCTTGTACTGATAGGGTAACGCCGCCGGGCGGGGCGCGCACGCGAAAATTCCGGTTTTCGGGGCTTGGGGGGTGAGGAAATCTGCGTGGAATTCGTGCAGGCGGGTCCGGCGACTGCCGGCGGGGGTTCCAGGTTCCATCGGTTTGGCTGTTTTAAATGCAAGTCGAGGGTGCGATACGCTAGATAAGCTGCACCGGGGAGGGCCGAGAGAATGGGAAGCGCTGACCCACAGAATGACCTACGGCCAGGCCGGCAGCCGGGGAGTGCACCCGGCAAGGTCGCGGTCGCCGCGGAGGGCGGCCGCGTTGCGGGAATTCTCCCTGCATCCCGATTCTGGTCCACATCCATCCTGGTGGCGTTTGCTCTGACTGCATTGGTTTCACTCGCCCATGGAGTCAAGGGAGCCCTGGTGGGTGACGGACCCCATGTGGCCGGCGTCGATTTTCAATGGAGCGGCGCCCACCTGCTGGCCCAGGGGCAAGATCCATGGATGGCGTATCTGAACGGGAATCTCAACCATCAGATCATTCTTGCGCAGCACCCGAATTATCTCGCCGAGTTCTATGTTCTTCTCTATCCGTTGGGAACGATGGATTTCTCCCGCGCCCTGGTTTGCTGGTGCATCGTCAACTTGATTCTTCTCTGCTGCACTCTTTTCATGGTCAGCCGGATCTTTGTTCTCGATCGCATCCACTCCGTTCTGCTGGCGCTGCTCACCTTCAGTTGCACGCCCTTCCGCGCCGCCCTGATGAACGGACAAGCTACCTTTTTCATCCTCTTCATGCTCACGCTCTTCTACTTTTGGCAAAGCCGGCTTGCGCGGGGCACAGCGCTGGGCCTGAGCTATGCGAAGTACAGCTTCTCGCCGGTCATGTTCCTGGTTCAGCTCTTCAAGGGCAGCTTCGCGACCGTGTTGGTATCGTTCGCGACCCCCATCCTGGGACTGGCGATCGTCAAGTTCGTGCTTGGAGGGAGTTGGACGACGCTGGCGCTGGAGCCGTTCCGGACGTCCCGCATCGCGATGGGGCCGGGAACGGGAGACGTGATGACCCTGCTTGAGAGCCTGCTCCGCAAGGCAGGCGCCAGTTCCGGAACGATCTATCTGATTCCGGTCATTGCCGGCCTCGCGGCGGGCATCGCCGCGGCATTTTTTATTGCCAGGATCAAGCATCTCAAACCGGGCGCGGAGTTTGCCCTGGTGATCGCCTTCACGCTGCTGTGCTTCAAGCACGTGATCTATGACTACACAGTTTTGTTGGCGCCGCTAGCCGCTCTTTTTGCGATGCCCTCCTCCAGGTGGCGCGCTGCCGCACTCTGGATCATGGCCTATCTCTGGTTCGGCTCCGGCATCCTCAACCAGTTGCACGTGGCGAAAAGCTTGTGGATGGACGGGTGGAGCTTTGCGGTCGTGCTGGCCTTCGCAGTTTGCCTGGCGAAGTCGATCGACCCTTCCCACGCGGAGCGAGCGGCGGCATGAGGCGGAGGCGGCGCCTGGCTTGAGACAGGCAGCCTGCATGGGCGCTCCTGCCGCCACGCCCTCCCGGACTGCCCCTTGCTGGAGTAATCTTGATGGTCAGGAGAACCTTCTGCCCCATGCTTAAACTGTGCCGTTTCCCGTTCGCCATCCTGGCGTTTTTTGCCCTTGTCTTAACCGTCGCGCGCGCGCAGCAGCCGGGGCCGGACGTGCCCAAGGACGACTACGTACGCGCGCACTATACGAAGTATGAGTTCCGGATTCCGATGCGGGACGGCAAGCGGCTGTTCACGGCGGTGTATGTGCCCAAAGATGCGGCGGGGGGGCCGTATCCGTTCCTGATGGACCGCACGCCGTATAGCGTGGGCCCTTACGGGGAGGACCAGTATCCGAAGCGGCTGGGGCCGTCGGATGAGTTTGAAAAGGGCGGGTACATTTTTGTTTACCAGGATGTGCGCGGGCGGTGGATGAGCGAGGGCGAGTTTGCCGAGATGCGGCCGCACATCGACGACAAGAAATCGAAAGCGGATGTGGACGACGCGTCGGACACCTACGACACGATCGAGTTTCTGCTGAAGAATGTGGCCAACAATAACGGGAAGGTGGGCATCTGGGGGATCTCGTACCCTGGGTTTTACACTTCGGCGTCGATGATCGACTCGCACCCGGCACTGGTAGCGGCGAGCCCGCAGGCGCCGATGACGGACCTGTTTCTGGGCGATGACGCGTACCACGGCGGTACGCTCATGTTGTCGGCGAACTTCGGGTTCTATGTGTTTTTCAGGCCAAACCAGAATCCGGAGCTGCCGAAGACGGGTCCGCGGTTCGATTTCGGCACGCCGGATCACTACAAGTTCTATCTGGACGCGGGCAACATTGCCAACCTGGATAAGCTCTACCTGAAGGGGTCGAACTGGCTGTTCAACGACCAGGCGAAGCACTGGAGCTACGACGCGTATTGGCAGGCGCGGGATCTCTCGCGGCACATGAAGAACGTGAAGTGCGCGGTGCTGGTGGTGGGCGGGTGGTATGACGCGGAGGATTTAAGCGGGCCGTACAAGACCTTCTACGCGACGAGCAAGCTGAATCCGGAGACGCCGACGACGCTGGTGGAGGGCCCGTGGGTGCATGGAGGATGGTCGCGCGGCGACGGCAACCACCTGGGCGATGTGCAGTTCAACGCGAAGACCGCGGAGTATTTCCGCGCCAACATTCAGTTCCCTTTCTTTGAGCATTATTTGAAGGGCAAAGGCGGGGTTCCGGCCAAGGCTATCGTGTTTGAGACGGGGACGAATGTGTGGCGGCGCTTCGATGCGTGGCCGCCGAAAGCGGCTGCGGCAAAGACGCTTTACTTTCACGCGGGGGGCAAGCTGAGCTTTGATGCGCCTGCGGAAGCAGCGAGCAAGGACGAGTATGTGAGCGACCCGAACCACCCGGTGCCGTTTGTGGGCTACACGACGGACACGGTGCCGCAGCGGTACATGGTGGACGACCAGCGGTTTGCCAGTTCGCGGCCGGACGTGCTGACGTACCAGACCGAGCCGCTGGAAGAGGATGTGACGATTGCGGGCCCGATCTCGCCGAAGCTGAAGATTGCCAGCTCGGGGACGGACTCGGATTTCGATGTGAAGCTGATCGATGTTTACCCGGACGATTATCCGAACCCGGACGATACGCTGGACGGGAACAAACGGATCTTGGATGCGCCGCCGCTGCACATGGGCGGGTATGAGCAACTGTTGCGCGGGGAACCGTTCCGGGCGAAGTTCAGGAATAGCTGGGAGAAGCCGGAGCCGCTTGTGCCGGGCAAGGAAGCGGATGTGAATTTCACGATGCCGGACCTGTTTCATACGTTCCGGCGCGGGCACCGGATCATGGTGCAGGTGCAGAGTTCGTGGTTCCCGCTGACGGATCGGAATCCGCAGACGTTCACCGACATTCCCAACGCCAAGCCGGGGGATTTTCAGAAAGCAACGGAACAGATTTTCCGTCAGGAAGATGCGGCTTCCGGCGTAGAAGTGCTGGTGATGCCGAAGAACTAGCAAATAGCTAGTAGTTTTTCTTCAACCAATGAGGATCCAAATGTTCATTCGTATTTTTCGTTCTCTCGTTCTGCTGGCCGCCGCAATTCTGTTGGCCGCGGCGCCTATGATTCATGCCGAGGAAGGCATGTGGACCT
>PLWR01000112.1 GCA_003165615.1 Acidobacteriota bacterium
CGCCCAAAAGAAGATGCTCGATGCTCGCCCTTGCCAGGAATCAGAGCGTCGCCCTTGTGGCATCTCCGAAGAAAAGAACTCCGATGGGGCGACGTTGCTTTACAATGGTCGCCACGGACATTACGATGATCCCAACGAGGCGAAACTAATCATGCCGCAGCCCAGTCAACGCGAAGAACAAAAGCAATATTATGGGTGACAAATCTCCGAAATCGACGCAGAAGAAATCCAAGCAGCAAAAATCGAAGGCCGACAGCGCCGCCCTGAAGAAACAGGAGGAAGTGTCCGCTAAACAGGCCGGCAACATAAAGTAGCAATCACCAGGCATTTCCTGTTTCTCCCGAAAGCTTGACCGGGCCGGCATCAAGAACGTGTATTACGAATCACCTTGGACCGCCCATGAATGGCTGACTTGGCGGCGCGACCTTTACCAGTTTGCTCCGCTGCTGTTCCGCGATTGAGATCCGTGACGACATCCCCGCAAATTCCCAGCCCAACCCCGCCCGCGTCCCGTCGCGGTGTTCGACTCTGGATTCCATTCACAATCCTCATTCTGGCCACTGCGGGCATCGTCTCAATCCGCCGCTCTGGAGATACCGAGGAAACTATCCGCACCATGCGGAGCTTTGTAACCGGCGGCGTGGCCATCCTGCTGCTGCTCGTCTGGTTCCTGCTGTTCAGCCGCCTGCGCTGGCAGATTCGCCTTGGCGGGCTGTGCGTCTTCGTCCTTGGCAACTTCGCCTTCGGGATGATGGTGCGCATTGATGGCACTTACAATGGCGGCGCTCGACCGCGCTTGGCTTGGCGTTGGACGCCGCCGCGAGGCGCCGATCTGGACGAGATCACCATCACCCGACCGGTTGCCGCCACCCTGGCCGTGCTTCCCTCCTTTGATTCCCCGTCGTATCTCGGCGCTGATCATATCGGTGTGGTGCGAGGCTTGAACCTGGAGACGGATTGGACAGCCCACAAGCCGGTCGAACTTTGGCGGCGGAAGGTTGGGCTGGGCTGGTCCTCCTTCGCGGTGGTGGGATCGCGAGCGATCACCCTCGAACAACGGGGAGAGAAGGAGTTGGTGGTTTGTTACGAGCTGGTTACCGGCAACGTCCTCTGGGCCCATGCCAACCAGGTTCGCTTCCATGAGAGCATGGGCGGCGATGGGCCGCGCTCGACCCCGACCATCGCCGAGGGACGGGTTTATTCCGAGGGCGCAACCGGCATTCTCGACTGCCTCGATCTTGCGACCGCCAAACTCATCTGGTCGCGGGACACGCTGAAGGAAAACAACGCGCCCAATCTNNTGTTCGCCGCTGCTGGTGGATGACATGGTGGTTGTCACCGGCGGATCCTCGGACACCGGGCCGGCTCTTTTGGCCTACAAACGCACCGACGGCGCGCCCGTCTGGCGCGCGGGGACTGGAAAGGCCAGCTATGTCACTCCGATGCTGGTAACGCTGGCAGGCCGGCGGCAGATCCTCACAGTCAACGCTTCCACCGTCACCGGCCACGACCCGGGCGATGGCAGAATTCTCTGGAAATACACTTGGATGAACGNNGCACGCTGGCGGTCACGGAAGTTTGGAAGGCCCGGACGCTCAAGTCGCAGTTGTCCAACATGATCGCGCGCGATGGATGCATCTATGGCCTGGACGACGGCGACCTGGCTTGCATTGACGCCGCCACTGGCGCCGGCAAATGGCACGACGAACGCGCGCGCGGCCAGCGCTATGGACATGGGCAGGTGTTGCTGGCGGGAGATGTGCTCTTGATCCAGTCGGAGCGGGGATCTGTGGCGCTGGTGGAGGCCAGTCCTTCCGGTCTGCATGAATTGACTGCGATGCCGGCCCTTTCCAGCAAGACGTGGAATGTCCCGGCCATCGCGGGTGAATATCTCCTGGTCCGCAACGACTTGGAAGCGGTTTGTTATCGTTTGCCGGTGCGCCGAGGCAACTAGCCTGCTTCTGTGGGGTGTGGGACTTTGGCCGGGCGTTTTGGAATCCCTATTTTGGCGTGCCCTACTACGACAACGCGAGCAAAGGCGGCGAAAAGCGAGGCATCTTGAACACCTGCTGCCGTTGGCACATCCAGGACCCGGTGCCGTTCAAACAAGGTCTCCTCTTTACGCTCGAACACGGGCGGAGCGGTTGGGATGAAGATCGCAAACCGTTTCCCAACCAATATACGACGCTGGGTTTCTACTGCCTGGCCAATCCGGAAGGCGATGGTTCGCCCCTGCCCGCAGTCAAGGACCGCATCCCGGTGCTCATACTTCTTCCCCTTGAACAACCGAAATAGGGCCATGAACGGGAACTTTTTTCCGGGCTTCAAAGACGAAGGCGAGGTGATTGCTTCCTGGGGCGAGGCAAAACTGGTCAAATTCCTGGACGGCAGATTGGAGCTGAAAGGCGGATCGAAGGAGGATCACCGGGAGGCGAGGGAGTGGATATCACTGTTCGGGCACGAGGCGGTGGTGAGGGAAATTTGATACCCGTTTGAGATTGCATTGTCTCAGGCAAAAGGGCAGATGAAATACA
>PLWR01000586.1:0-6011 GCA_003165615.1 Acidobacteriota bacterium
TCTTCAACAACGCTTCCCTGGTATTCTCCGCGCCTGCACCGGTGTTCATCGGTGAGGCGATCACGCCGGAGGAAGTGGCCTCCCACCTGCGCAAGGGCCTTTACGCCGAATATGAGGGCGGGTCAAAGGTCGGCACCTACCGGCTGGTGGGCGATCGCCTGGAAATCCGGCCCGGCTCCGCCTCCTTCTTTCAGAGCGACGATTTCAGGCAGGGCGACGCGGCGCTGGAGTTCGCCAAGGGACACCTCGTGTCCATCACCTCGCTTTCCGGCACCGCGCCGCTGGAAAGCTACAGCCTTGAGCCGGAAGTCATCACCACCCTGTTTGACAATTCCCGCAGCAAGCGGCGGCTGGTGCGTTACCAGGATCTTCCCCCCACCGTCGTCAACGCCGTGGTGGCGGCGGAGGATCACAGTTTCTTCACTCATCATGGCGTGAACTTCTACCGCATCATAGCTTCCGGCTTGCATGATTTCTTCCGCTCGGACGAAATCATGCAGGGCGGAAGCACGCTGACCATGCAGTTGGCCCGCAACATCTTCGGGCTCACCACCCAGCGCAAATTCGGCCGCAAAATAGACGAGATTTTCCTCGCCCTCCTGCTGGAGCAACGCCTGAATAAGGAACAGATTTTTGAGCTGTACGCCAATCAGATTTATCTGGGCCAGCGCGGAAGTTTTTCCATCTATGGATTCGGCGAAGCGGCCAGCGCCTATTTCAACAAAGATGTGGGCAGCCTGACGGCCGCGCAGGCCGCTCTGCTGGCCGGGGTGATTCGCGGGCCCAACATTTATTCACCTTACAAGTATCCCTTGCGAGCTTTGGAGCGGCGCAACTTTGTGCTGAGGAGCATGATGGACCAGGGCATGCTGACGCCGCCGGAGACGGAAA
Source organism: Acidobacteriota bacterium (assembly GCA_003165615.1). Next base: position 892 of record PLWR01000586.1, read on the forward strand.
AGGCTTCCGCGGCGCCTTTGGGCATTGTGCTGCGCAACGTGGAGGGCACGCAGGCCCCTTACTTCGTTGACATGGTGAAGGATCAGTTGCTCTCGCAGTTTTCCGAGCACGACCTGCTCTCGCAAAGCTACCGGATATACACCACCCTCGACATGGACGTGCAACAAGCGGCTTCGGCGGCAGTCCTTACCGGCAGCGTGGAAGTTGACAAGCGCTTGAAGAGGTCCAAGGCTGCCAAAGACGCCCCGCCGCCTGACCCGTTGCAACCGCAAATGGCTCTGGTGGTGCTTGATCCGCACACCGGATGGCTGAAAGCGATGGTGGGAGGGCGCGATTATGGCCGCAGTCAGCTCAACCATGTGCTGGCCAAACGCCAGCCGGGATCGTCGTTCAAGCCGTTCGTTTACGCGGCGGCGCTCGATTCCGGCGTGGACGGCTCCCAACCCATCATTACCCCGGCGACCGTGCTCCACGATGAGCCCACCTCTTTCCAGTTTGGCGACTTGACGTATGAGCCGGAAAACTATAAGCAGGAATACTTCGGTGAGGTGACGCTGCGGACGGCACTGATGTACTCGCTGAACGTGGCCACCGTGCGGCTGGCGGAGATGGTGGGATACGAGAAGGTGCGCAATCTGGCGTTGGCGGCGGGTTTCAACAAGGATTTGCTGGCCACGCCCGCCATCGCTTTGGGGGCCTATGTGGCGACGCCGCTGGAAATCGCCGGCGCTTACACCACCTTTTCGAATGGCGGCGTCTATGTGGAGCCGCGCTTTATTTTGGCGGTCAATGATGCTTCCGGGCGCCTGCTGTGGCGAAGCCAGGGAGTTACGCGCCAGGTGCTGGACCCACGGGTTGCCTACCTGATGGTCAACCTTTTGGAAAGTGTCATCAACAACGGTACGGGAGCGGGCGCGCGGTCCCGCGGGTTCACCCTGCCCGCCGCCGGCAAGACCGGGACTTCGCATGACGGGTGGTTCGCCGGTTTCACCTCCAATCTACTGGCGATTGCCTGGGTGGGATATGACGACGACCGCGAACTGAAACTCCCCGGGGCGGATTCCGCCCTGCCCATCTGGACGGAGTTCATGAAGCTGGCCACCCAGTACCCTGCCTATCGTGACGCCAAGCCTTTTGATCCTCCGCCCGGCGTCGTATCGGTGCCGGTGCAAGTATCCTCCACCCTTCCCAGCGGCAATGAAGCGATTTCGGTGCACGACGAGTACTTTATCGAGGGAACTGAACCGCGGGGGCAAACGCCCCACCAGGGCGGCGGTGGGATCCTGAGCAGATTGTTCCACTCCGGTAACGGCCCGACCGTCCCGGGGGCGGCGACCACGACAACCCCGGGGAACGATAATAACGATAATACGGTTGCCGCCGCCCCCAACCCTGATGCCTCGCAGCAATCCGCCGAAAAGAAGGGCGGAGTGCTGAAGAAATTCCTTTCGATCTTCAAGGGAAAGAACTCCCAGCCCGTCAATCCTCCGGATGCATCGAAAAAGCCAGAGCCGGAGGGATGAACTTCGGGATTCGGAACTCGGGACACCGGATTCGGGACTCGAAAGACGAGGAGCTTCCATGAAACCCCCCATGCGACGCGCGGGCTTCTTTGCCGCGGGTCTTATGATGGTGGCGGTTGCCCTTGCGCCGGCCCTGGGGGCAGGTTTCAGCCAGGAACAAGCTACCCCCGCGACAGGATCCCCGACCGCTAGTGTCCCGCCGCACCGGGATCTCACCCTGGACCAGCGCGCCGACATCTTCATGGCGAGGAAGAATTATGCCGACGCGGCTGATTATTATTACCGGGCGCTGAAACAATCATCTTTCCAGGATCCGGTGCTGTGGAACAAACTGGGAATCGCGTTTCAGCAGGAGAACAAGTTTCACCGTGCCCGCCAGGCCTATATCAAGGCGACTCGCGTCGACAAGAATTTTGCCGAGGGCTGGAACAACATTGGCACGGTATTCTTCATGGAGAAAAAGTATGGCAAATCGGTGTGGTATTACCAGCGGGCGATCAAGCTCAAGGGCGACACGGCCGCTTTTCACCTGAATCTGGGATCATCTTATTATCACCTGAAGAAGTTCGATGAGGCGGTGGAAGAGTATCGCACCGCTCTGGGCATCGACCCGAAGGTTGCGATTCAGGATTCCGCCGTGGGGACGGCGATCCACGCCGGTGCGACCGACGTGGAATTCTATTTCTACATGGCCAAAGCTTTCGCTTCCATCGGCAACGCGGAGGATGCCGTGCGCTACCTCCGGCGTGCTATCGAGGATGGTTTTACCGACCTCAAGCAAATTGACCAAGACCCCGACTTCAAGAAAATCAGCCAATACCCCGCGTTTGTCGATCTCATGCGGAATCCGCCGGCCGCCATTAAGAATTGACAACGTGACGCGCCGGGCGGCCCCCATGCCACACAGTGCTATAATGGTGCGGTCGGGTTGAGTTCTCATGCGAAGAACGGTCGGACTTCTTCTGCTTTTGTTGTTATGCCCCTGGCAGCTTCATGGCTCGTCAGAGGTGCGATCCCTACTGGTATTTCCCTTTGAGAATCTAAGCCCCCGCGCGGATTTGAATTGGATCTCGGAAAGTTTCGCGCAAGTCCTTTCTTCCCGCCTTGCCCAACCGGACAACTACGTGCTTGACCGCGACGAACGCAACGCTGCCTACGTGCAACTGGGAATGCCCATTGACGCCCCCCTGACGCTGGCGAGCGAGTTCAAGGTGGTGCAAACCCTGGGCGTGGATTGGGCCATCGTAGGCAACTTCAATGTTACGGACAAGCGCCTGGTCGCGCACGCGCAACTGCTCAACGTCAAACTCCTGAAACTCTCGCCACCCCTGGAAGTTTCCGGAGACTTGACGGAGCTCGTGGACCTTCAGACGCGGCTGGCATGGCGGCTGCTGGCGACACACGACCCCGGTTTCACCGTGGGGAATGAAGACGACTTCCTGCGGCGTTTTCACGACATCCGCCTCGACGCCTTCGAAAATTATGTTCGCGGCCTGATCGCCACCGACGCCGCCAGCCATCGGCATTTCTTTACGGAAGCCGCGCGCCTTGATCCCGCCGATCACCGGGCGGCCTTTGCCCTGGGACGGTTTTATTTTGGACAGAAAGACTACGCGAATTCAGCCCAGTGGTTGGAGAAGATCGAGGAGTCCGATTCGGATTACAGCGAATCTTTGTTCCTGCGGGCTGTCGATGAGTTCTTCCTGGGGCGGGAACAGGTGGCGGAAAAAGATTTTGAAACTCTGGCGAAAGTCCTGCCCCTCGATGAAGTCTCCAATAATCTGGGAGTGTTGGAGGCCCGTCGCGGGCGCTATGACGAAGCCCTGGCGAATTTCGAGCGCGCCTACCAGGGCGATCCCTCGGATGTGGATTTCTGCTTTAATCGGGGCGTGGCCCTCTGGTACGAGAAGCATTATCCGCAGGCGGCGGAATCGCTCCAGGCTGCGGTCCAGGCCAATCCTGATGATACCGAAGCCCATACCTTGCTGGCGGTGGTTTTCGGCAAGCTGCAAGATGATGCGGCGGAGCAAAAGGAAGTGGACTGGCTGGCGGAACACGAAGTGGGAACGGCTGCCGGCCAACCCGGAGACGTGCTCCCCCTGCCGCGTCTCAAGAAGAATTATGATGGCCGCGCCTTCCGCCTGCTGGAATTGACTTTGCACAACGCCATGGAACAGCGCCTGGCCAACGCTTCTCTCCAGCAGCACATTGACACGCACCTGAGCGAGGGAAAAAAGCTTCTGGCGGAGAACCGCTACGGGGAAGCGGAGCACGAACTGGCCGAGGTTGTCTCCTTGTCTCCGGATGATCCCCAGCCGCACGTGCTGCTGGCCCAGGCGCTCGAAGCCGAAGGCAAACATCCGGAAGCCGCGGGGGAACTTCAGACTTCATTAAAGCTGGAAGACAGCGCCGAAGCACACCTTTCCCTGGCGCACGTTTATCTTTCCATGAATCAACCGGAACAGGCTCGCCTGCAGGCACAGGCCGCGCTCAATCTCGAACCCGGCAACCAGCAGGCGGTACAATTGATGCAGCAAATTAATGCCGCAGCCCCGGCTGCAAGGAATAAGCCTTGAGCGCTAAAATCGTACGTGCTGTACTCCTATTGTTCGTCCTACTCGCCACCGCATTACCCTTCCATCCGCTGCGCGCAGGCGAAGCCCGGCCGCGGGTGGTGGACATCAAGATCAACATGATGATCCATCAGGTGAGCGCGGAATACGTGGAACGGGGAATCCGCTACGCCAATGAGCAGAATGCCGACGCCATCCTGCTGGAGTTGAACACGCCCGGCGGACTGGTGACCTCCACGCAGGAGCTGGTGCAGGCGATCTACGCGTCCCATGCTCCGGTGATTACCTACGTTGCGCCCAGTGGCGCCAGCGCCGCGTCGGGCGGCTTCTTCGTTCTGCTGGCGGGCGATCTGGCGGTGATGGCCCCCGGCACCAACACCGGCGCCTCTCATCCCGTCGACCTGCTGGGCGGAACGTCCGACAAGACGATGAACGAGAAGATCGAAAGCGACCTGGCTTCCTACATCCGGTCGATCGCGCAGAAGCGCGGGCGCAATGTGGCCCTGGCGGATGACGCGGTGCGCAAGAGCGCGTCGTTCACGGATAAGGAAGCGCTGGATGACAAGTTGATTGACGCCGTGGCCGGTTCCCCCAGCGAAATTTTCGCGCAGTACGATGGCAAGACGGTGCAACGCTTCAACGGCGCCAGAACGACTCTGCACCTGGCCGATGCCGGCGTCGAAACCTACCCGATGACGCGCATTGAATCCGTGCTGGTCTGGGTGGCGGATCCCAACATTGCCTTTCTTCTGGGCGCCATCGGGTTGGCGTGCTTGTACCTTGAGTTCACTCATCCCGGCATGGTGGCGCCCGGTGCGGTGGGAGCAATCTGTTTGCTTCTGGCGCTCTATGCTTTTAATTTCCTGCCCATCAATTACGCCGGGGTCCTGCTGATCATCACGGCGCTGGCGCTGTTCGCGCTGGAGGCCAAGTTGACTTCGCACGGGGTGCTGGCGGCGGGCGGAATCGTGGCCATGGTGTTGGGCGCCATGATCCTGGTTAAATCGCCCTGGCCGGAAGCGCG
>PLWR01000586.1:6027-6242 GCA_003165615.1 Acidobacteriota bacterium
GGAATGATCGGTTTGTTGGGCGTGGCGGAGACCGACCTCAATCCGGAGGGGAACGTCCTGGTGCACGGGGAGTTGTGGAAGGCCCGCACGGCCGGGCGAATCCCCCGGGGCGCACGCGTGCGGGTGCGGGAGATTGAAGGTCTGACCTTGGTGGTTGAGTCGCCGACGGAAACCCGGTAGACTGCTGTGCGCACAAGGCAGTAGGCAGTAGGCAG
>PLWR01000647.1 GCA_003165615.1 Acidobacteriota bacterium
GCAATAAGCGCCATTTCTCCAGATCAGCCTAAACCCGAATTCGTAAATTGAGGAACACCGTTCCGTTCTAATCCATTAGATTGAAGTTGGTTAGACACAATCGGCGGAGGAACAGAAGAGTGCGTCGAGAAATTACGACGGTTTGGGGAGAAAAGTAAGTAATTTTGCGCGAGACGCCCAGGACGGTGACGCCCTTTGGGGGGTTGAGCTTATTCATCGCGTTTGTGCAGAGGATTGGATATAGCCGACAGGTGAGCGAGCCCCTGCCGGTGCATTTAAAATCGCCCAATGCGATCGACCCGGCGCAGACCTCCACGGCGTTTCGGATCTCGGGGGCGGCGGGGGCTCGGCGTTTTGCGCACCCCTCCCGCCTGCGGGCGGAGCAAGCGTTACAGGCCGTGCTGGGGATGAAGCGGTCTCCCCCCGACGGCACGATCCGGAATTTGTTCAAGCGTTTCACGCAAGGGATGGTGGGGGGGATGGACGAACCGCTGTGGGCCTGGCAAGTGGGGCGCTTGCCGCAACGGGAAGGGGGGTACAGTCTGGATCTGGACTCGACGCTGGGAGAAGCGTACTTCATTTTGCACGGCTGGCTGCACAGCGGGAAGTGTTCTACCTGGTGGGCACGCTGCGGGGTAAGATTCAGCAGTACGAGAAGAAGGGGCTGGAGTTGCCGCGGCAGAAAGTGCGCGAGTCGGTGGAGGTCAAGCTGTTCGCCGAGAAGGGGGAATTATAGGTGCTGGCGAAGAACGCCGGGCGGCGGGCCAAAGAGCAGGCCATCCGCCGTCGTAAGCTGGTGCGGTTGCTGTGGAAACTGCGCGACCTGCGCCGGAAATCTCCGGCGCGCGATCAACTGCTGTTGCGGATCGGCGCGGCCAAGAAGGAGGCGGGCCGGGCCTTCGGTTTCATGCGCCTTCACCTTCCCCAGGAGGGCGACGCCGTCACGCGCCAGACCCTCACGTTCAAATTGGACAAAGACAAGTTGCAGAAGGCCGAACTCCGCGACGGGCACTATCACCTGCACTCGAACTTGGTGGGCGAGGATGCCGCCGTGCTGTGGGAACTCTACCTCCAACTCACCCAGATCGAAGCCGCGTTTAAGACGCTCAAGAGTGAGTTGGGTCTGCGCCCGATTTATCACCAGTTAGAAAATCGCGTGGAGGCCCACATCCTGGTGGCTTTCCTCGCCTACGCGCTCTCCGTCACGCTAAAACAAAGACTGCAAGCCCTGGCCCCGGGCCTCACCCCGCGGGCGGTGTTGGAAAAACTGGCGACGATCCGGATGCTGGATGTCTTTCTGCCAACCACCGACGGCCGCTGGCTGATCATGCCACGCTACACCCAGCCCGAACCCGATCAAGCCCTGATGCTGCACCAGTTCAATCTGTCCTTGCCTTCTCAACCCCCACCGCGCCTCAAGGCCCAGGAGGAACCGGCACAATCCCTGCAACCGCAACTCAGTTTGTAGTGCCGACCTTGGAGAACCCTTCACTAAAAACAAACCACTTACCGTTCTTCTACCCCTTCAACTGCGAAAGTTCGGCTAGGATACGAATTGAAATAGGAGATTTGCCGTGGGAACGAAGCAGCAAATACTGAAAGCAATTGAATGTCTTCCCGAAGACGCTTTGGATCGGCTTTACCTACTGTATGAAGTTAAGAGATGTCTTCTCCAGGCGGACCGTGGAGAACTTATCAGTCAAGAAGAGGTCCGGCAGCGTCTGGCGAAATGGCTCAAGTCAAGTAAGGTGGACGCCCCAAGCGGCCGATGATCTCGAAGCCGTCCATCTCCGTAACCTTAATTTCTCACTGGCAACGCATTCTGTCGGCATCACTACTGCTTCAACTTCAATCCCACGACCCTTAAGGTGCGGATTTCATGCGGCTGAAGGGTTATCTCCAGGCCGCCCCCCTGCGGCTCGATTTCCTTCTGGTCGGCCTCCACCGCGTTGCACTGAAAGGCCCGCTCGAACTGGAACTTCGGGAAGGCGACATGGGCTTGCACAGATTGGTCGCTGGTATTGTAAAAGCCCAGAATCTGACCGCGACCGTCTTCCGCACCCTTCCAGTCGGAGAGAATGATCTCTTTCTGATCAATCTCGATGAACCCCGCCTCTTGCCCATCCAGAGGTTCGGGTCCCCAAACCTGCTTGTCAGCGGGAGTCACCACACTAACCTCGATAGGATCGTCCTCCTCCTTACCAAATCGCGCCAGCGGACCTGGCTGAAACTCGGCCGCACTGGTGATGGCATAATGGAAAGTGAACGACCCTCCCTGAAATGGGCGCTCGTCGTCGCCGTCGTAGTTGTCCATAAGGTACGAGTAAACCGTCCCGTTTTGCAGATTCAACGTGCGGGGCCAGAGACCGCGATTAACATCACCCAGCGTAAATAACGGAGCTTCATTCAGCGTAAGTCCTATGGACGCACCCGGGCTCGTCACCGAGACCCAGTGTTGCCCGACAAACCATTCTTTGTTGGCTCCGGGAAGCTGATCCTTCATCGGATCGATCCAGGTGTTCTGAGACTCATAGCGAATGGCCGGTTGTTGGCCGGCGAAAGGGAAAGCGAAATACACGGCTTCGGGGGCGCGCACTACGTCCTTATGGACTGTATTGATCAACTCCACCTTCCGTTCGTCATCAAACAACCGGATCTCGGTTTCAATAGCCGGCGTGTGCGCGGCGGAACTGGACATCTTCAGAAGAGTTCCCCAGGGCGTCTTTTGGACAGAGACAATCTTGCCTTGCGCCGCCGCGGAAAGTACCAGGTTGGGATGTGGTAAAGCCAGGCTGAACTGAAGCAGCGAGGTATTAAATTCCGTCCTTTGCCGGATCAGGCTCGCGCCGTCGTGACCGTAGCCCGCGTAGACATATTGGTCGAGAGCATAAGGGCTGCTGCCATCCACCAGTTCCCGGCCTAACTGCTTATCGTAGATGCTGGCAATCCCTCCGCGTCCGGGATCAACCTTGACGCGGTAAAACTTGTTTTCAATCGTATCCGCAACCGGCAATTCGGCGGGCGGGCTCGCACTTCCTGATGCGGAGATGGTGTAGCAGCGATAACCGGCCGCGGGGACCTCGTCAACCCTGAAACGAAGGCGGTCATATTCCTCGTCTGGGTCGCGACGGACGATCTCCAAGGGCACCGCCTGGCCGGTCTTGGCATCGATGAGGCCCTCGCCACGAGGCAAATCGACCTCGACAACCCCCTGGCGTTTCCAGGAGAGCGGATTGAAGACCACCACGGTCGGTCTTTGCGTATAGATTCGATCGTCGAGTTGGCTTAGTCCCCGGCGGAGAAGATTATCCACACCCAGCGCCGCCTGCCGGGAAAACGATTCCTTATCGCCCAATAGCGTGCGCGCCTGGTCGCTTTCAGGTTCTATCCAGGAGCGCGGCGCGCCCCAAGTGTGCTCGGTATAGAGAAGAAGGTTCTGCCAGATGTCGCGATCCCGGTCCAGAGGGAAGCGGAAGTCATTGTTCACAATGGCCGCCAGGGAGGCCGCCTCTTCCGCCGCCAGCACGTCTTCCTTGGCGTGGCGTGCCATGGCCGCAAACCGGGCATCGGCAGCAGCCATTTCCTCCCACCATGCGCCGCCATCCCCCCGCAATGTCGGGAGGGAACTGGCGAAATGTTCTTCCACGTAATGAAAGAAATCCGGAATGATCGCCGTGGTGATTTGGGGATAAGCAAACTCCTTGTTCCAACGGCCAGGAAATTCCACCTCTGCCGGAAGAAAAGGCCGGTTGTCGCTCTGGGTTCCGTAAACCATGACGGCATCCGGCCCGTAGGCCGGGGTGGAATACGATTGGAGAAAAATGGGCAGGGAATTCACTCCTGCCGCGATGCTCATCTGTGAGGTAAACAGATCTTCGAGCTGGGAGTATTGCCGCGAATACCAGGTCAATACTTTAGCGCCGTCAGGCCCTTCCCACCAGAAAGGCGATTTTTCATTCAATCGCCCGTATGGAATGATCGGCCCGCGCCACGGATTGCTCGAAACCACGAGGTACTTCAAACCGATCGCCTGCAAATAGGACGGGAAAGCCCATGAGTGTGCCGGCACGTCTGTCTGGTTGGCATAAGTGAGGGGAATCCCATACTGCTTGCTGAAGGCGGCACTGAAATAGAAAAAATGGTTCAGCTCTTCCTGCGAGGCCAAACCAGTGTTGATGGTAAAGAGCTGCGCAGGGAGAGCGAGGCGCTTCTCCCGCATGAGCTTCAGACAGCGTTCGCGCCATGCGTCACCGCGATGCTCCCAGTAGTCCTGGAAGATAAAGGAGCCGTCCGGATTGAACTTGTAATCCGGGTGGGTTTCCATCGTCTCGATGACTCGATCGATATTGCGATTGTGGACCTCGTAAGCATCCGGGCGGTAATCGGTATAGCCCATGTCCAAATGGATCAGGGGGACCAGAAAGAGCTTCCACTTCTTTGCCGGCGTCAATGAAACCTCGACCGAGTGTGACTTGGCCCCGAGGCGTGCGGTCAGGCTTCCGTTGGCCGGAGCCCCCAGGTCCGGAATCTCGACGGCGCAGCGGTTCTCCCCGAAGTCATACGAGGCGGGGAGATGGCACGCGTAGGTTCCGCCTGACACCTTCAACGAAAGTGAGCCGTGCTGGAATTTGTAAGGCGCCGCGACGCCGAGAACCACAATCTCCGCCAGTGATTGACCGTGCGTACGGTAGAAAATTGTAGGCGTCGCGGAAAGCTCCGGTGGCGCGGCGGGCAAACTTGCTGCCTCGTCGTTAGAAAGCTGCAGGGCGTCATAATATATTCCGGAAGCCTCCGTCGAGGGGTCTGCCACGCGAACGATCGCATGGCTCAAGTCGCCCTCACACGCCAGTACGATCTTATTCTCACCCGGGTGGAAATCCGCCGCCGCCAGCGCAATCCGCAACCGCTGGTTGGAGAAGGTCACGTCCCAGGCCGTCTCCGGGTCACCGATGTCGTAGGTGAGGCTGGGATGAAAATAGAACCTGCCCACCTTGCCATTGACTTCCACCTGGTATTCAGGAATTCCCGGAGCCTTGAAAAGCACATCCACCGTGAGGTAGAAAACGCCTCGGGGCCGGCCATTCAATTGAAAGGTGATGGTGAAAGGATGAACACGATGCCCGGAGGCTTCGTTGGATGAGGCGGGGTGGAAGCCACTCCAGTCCTTCTTGGGGTCGCTCTTGCCAACGACAAAGTTTGGATCTCCATGCTGAGCGAAATCCCAGTCGTCGTTGAACTCAAGCGTGGCGTTATCCCGCTGGCCGATCTGCCAGATTACCTCTTCCGCCAGGCACCGGGAAGAGCCGAAGGCTCCGGCAAAGATCACGAGGAGGAAAAGAGAAAAAACTCCTGTTCCCGACCAGGAAACTTCAAATCCGCCAGACGTCCGCCAGGATTTGCGACTTCCCGGTGATCCAGACATAGTATCCTCCTTGGCTTGGTTGACTCGTGGTAGTGGCACAGTTTGGTTTGCTGTAGCGGCGGTCTATGACCGCCGGCTTTTGAATCAGTAAGTTCCGGCGGCCATAGACCGCCGCTACAGCAAACTG